>JADHQX010000070.1 GCA_016777745.1 Candidatus Pelagibacterales bacterium | reverse complement strand
AGGAAGCGGAATATAATGCGCTACCTCGCGTGGTTTGAACGGGTCAGCAATATCAACCACCCGCAATCCGCCTGAGAACCAGGTTGCATAAACCAGCGTAGTGTCGATCTTTTCGCGGAATTGATGTGCGCCAAATCGGCCCTTTGCACGCGACCATGGTGAGTCCATCTCGCTGACATCAAAAGCCGATAATGCATGGATATTATCGAGGTCGGTGATGTCGAAAACCCACAAAAAGCCGTGAAGCAGGCCGGGCGTGTGGTCGTGCTCTTCATCAACAACAACGGCAATCCGCCGACCGTCAATCAGTTGCTCGCACGGCAAAACGGTGTGCGTTGGCTCGGGAAAAGGTGGATGATAATTATGCGATGCAAGGGTTTTGGGATTTTTGATATCTTTGACGTCAATCACCTGAAAACCCGCATACCAGACTGCAGCCCACATTTCATCGCCGACCCTCAAGGCGTGATGTAACCGGTTTTTATAGCCTGACCATGTCGGTGTCTCACCAGCGGCAAGGTGCTGACCCGGCATATGCCAGCGTGATACTTCAACCGGATTGCTGGGGTCGGCAAGATCATAAATCACTAAAATATTGCCAACGTAACCCTCCATTTCGGTCGAAATATAGGCGTAATTCTTATCCATATCAAACCGGTGAGTGCCAAAGCCATGCGTGCGGATATAGGATAATAGTTTTGGCTTTGACCGGTCAGAGATATCCCAAACGCGAAAGCCACCATCGTGGTAGCCATTAGCAAGAAAATGATCAATATCAGCAATTTTTAACGCCGGAACGCCAAGTGCCTCGGCTAATTCTGCATCAGTTGCCTCGCGCCCCAATTCGCCGCGTAATTGGTCGCGAAGTGCTGGCAGTCGTTCACCGCGCCGTAAAAGATGTCGCTGCGCCTGCTCAACATTGGTTATCATGATATCACCGGCAACCCTTACTTTGTGGGTGTGGGATAAATGATCTTCAAGTTTAATTTCGGCAACAATTTTGGGATTGTAGGGGTCTTTGATGTCAATGATGGTGGTGCCATGTGGCGCATCCATGTGACCTATATAGGCATATCCGTCCTCGACTGTAACCTGCCCGCCACCGGCGATGTCTACCCGGGCAATTTGTTCGATATTTAACGCAACTGGTTCTGTTTGCATGAAATCCGCCTATTCAACAGCTTTGGATTGACGCCGACGTTTGAAAAATGCCGGCAGGATTAAAGTTATGACGAGCGCTGCCCACAACATATTGCCAAGTGACGACGAGAAAAGTACCATCGGATCACCATCAGACATTTTTAGTGCCCGAAGCATATACTGCTCGAGAAGTGGGCCGAGGATGACACCAATCAAAATTGCTGCAACGTGATAACCGGTTTTGCGGGCAATATAGCCAATGATGCCAAAGGCAAAGGCCAGATACATATCAAACATATATTCGCGCGGCACGAATGACCCAACAAGCGTAAAGGCGATAATGATCGGTGACATATAAGTGGTCGACACCATGGTGACTCGTGACATATAGCGTGACATCGGCAAAATAGTGAATGCCATCAAAAGATATGTCACGAGCATCGCCATAAATACGCCATAGCCCAGCTCTGGCCGTTCAGTAAATAGGCGTGGGCCAGTAGGCACACCTTGATACTGCATCACCACCATCATGATGGCTGCCGTGGCACCGCCAGGAATGCCAAGCACCATTAGCGGGATCAATGTTCCAGCGGTTACACCATTGTTTGCCGCTTCAGGTGCAATCAGACCCTCATAATGTCCAGTGCCATAGGCCTCTGGTGTTTTGGAAAATGTTCGTGATTGCTGATAGGCAACAAAGGATGCAATAGCAGCTCCAGCACCCGGAATGACGCCGATAATAAGCCCTATCATGCTTGTCCATGTGATATGATACCAGCGTTTTAAGGTGATGCGAACGCCAATAATGGTCTCTTTCCAGCTGGCATTATCCACATTCTGTACATTTGTTTTGGACAGAAACGTTCCTTTTTCAATTACCAAAAACGCTTCAGAGATCGCAAAAAGGCCAACAAGAGCAGGGATCAATGGCACGCCATCATATAGTTCTAGAAAGCCCATTGTGCCGCGTGGGGTCGCGTATACATGGTCGGCTCCAATTGAACCAATCATCAATCCAAAAAAACCAGCAATCAATCCCTTGATCATGTCCTTTGCTGCAACTGATGCAATTAATGAAATGCCAAAAAGCATCACCACAATCATCTCAACACTGTGCATGTAAAAGCCAACACGCGCCAACCAAGGCATTGTCACAAGAGCCAAAACAGTAGTCAAAACCCCACCAATAATCGATGATACAAATGAGATTGAAAGAGCTCTTTGCCCAAGTCCTTGTTTTGCCATTGGGTAGCCATCCAGCGGCGTTGCGGCAGCGCCAGCCGTTCCCGGAATATTGACCAAAATGGCAGGAATGCCTGCACCAAGCCGTGATGAGCAGTAGAGCGCAATCATAAAAACAAGTCCGACTTCCACGTCCATTAAAAAAGTTAATGGAAGTAAAATAATGATCGTATTTGCAGCGCTGAAGCCCGGAATTGCCCCAACAACGAGACCAAGCAGAATAGAGGGAACAATAACCCACCACATACCCAACACATGAAAAAATAATTCAACAAAAAATGCCAGATTAATGTCCATGCTCAGAAGACTCCCGTCAGAAATGCTTCAAAAACACCTTTAGGAAGCCGTGTTTCGAAGCCAAGAATGAAGATACCGTAGGCCGCCAAAGCCATGAAAACAGCAAGGGCACCCTTTACAACTGGAGCTTTGCCATAATCTAGAAGAAGCATCGAGCCCCAAAAGAACAGACCTGTTGTTAAGGTAAAACCGAACGACTCTATGACCAAAAGATATGCAATGGTGAGACCGATAAACCCGCTTTGGCGGGTTTTGATACTACTGTGTATGCGGGGGACGTTGAGGTGTAACTGGGCTTTTCCGTTTAGAAGCATAATTGTTCGGGTTATGAAAAAAATTATAATAACGCCAATCAAGACTGAACCAACCATGAATGCGTTGACCTGCGCCGTCCAAGGAGATTCGATGACCGTGCTAAAATAATAGAGCGTAAATAACAAAGCGCAGAACGGTAAAATCAGTTCGCCGGCAATATTCTTTTTAGGAGATGATATTGGTTGTTCTTTTTCGTTCATGATAGTTATCCAAAAAGGATGGAGGGGTGATAAAATAAAAAGAATGAAGAGGGAAACGCACTGCTAGCACGTTTCCCCAAAGTAATGCTTTTATTTGCCTGTTAGAAGTGACCGATAGCGTCCACCAAGTTCTAACATCGCATTTTTGAACTCTTCACATTCAGTGACACCACCATAATTTGAATATGGCCAGAAACCTTTTGATTTTAGGAATGCGTCTTTGTAAGCGGGATCGTTCATTGCATCCTTGAAGGTCTTTTGCAAAAGCTCCAATCGATCTGGATATTTATCGGCTGCAGCCTTGTGAATGCCAAAAGCTCGAGCGGAATACATGGGCGGGAGCTTTGTACCAAAATAATCATTCATGGTTGGCGCGTTGCTCAGTTTGTCACCAGCAAGATTTTTGTTGTCAAATACAAGCAACGTACGGCAGGCATCACCCGCGGCGATTACTGAACCTGAGGTTAAAACACAGAAATCCATCTCAAGAGTTACAGCACCTGCAACGGTCTTTTTTCCTCCGGATAGTGGAACAAGATTAAATTCAACTCCAACTTCTTCACCCAAAGCTAGGATGCCGATTGACGCAGGGTGAGCAAGGCGGCTTGTACCAACATTTAATTTACGCTTTTTGCCCTCGGCAATGATGTCGTCGATTGATTGGAATTTACTCTCAGCCCCAACAAACACAACACCTGGATCAGTATCCACCCGGCCAAAATAGAAATAGTCATTAATATCAAAGCTTGGGGCTTTGATGGCCCAGTTCAGAACTTCTGGCCCCATATTGCCAAAGATCAGGCTGTATGCGTCAGGCTGGTATTTCCCCATATAAACTTCATAGCCTACACGACCGGAAGCACCTGGAAAAAATCCTGGTTCAAAGTTAGTGTTAAGATGTTTCTTCCAAACTGAACTGACAGCGCGTAGAAGTCGATCTGCGCCACCGCCAGCACGGGTTGGAACAATTACATCAATATTCCGATCGGGGTATGCCGCCCACGCCGGACTTGACATCAAGCCGCCCGCCAACAAAGTCCCGCCGGCTGCGGCGCTGGTTTTTAAAAACTGGCGCCGTTTCATTGCATTATAATCCATTTTATCCTCCCAGTTGATTGCTTCGTTCATCGGGCATGTCTTTTATGACCCCCTCGAGGTCCATTCAGGCCATCGACATGCTATATTTTGGCCGAATGTAAATCATCATGTGAAAACTCTTAAGACCGTCCTTTTAATGTTAAAGTTCTCATGGTTGCAGGTCGCCGACCAAATTTGGATTACCCCCCAGCCGGCTCAGTGTTTTCATGTAGTGAGACTCGGTGAGTTGGCACGCCAGTTCTGAATTGCGCGACAAGACTGCATCGCTGATAGCGGCATGTTCTTCGCCAACGTCCCGGTTACCATTTACCGTTTTTTTGTTGCTTTGACTTATTGATGACCGGCGATAGCGTTCGCACATGTCTTGCAGTTGGTCGCGCATTTGCAACAGCCACTTCGATCCGCAGGCAGCAATCATGGCCGCGTGAAATTCTGCATTCGCCGACTCCCACGCATCATAAACACCAGCGCCGCTGGCAAGCAGCGCCTCATCTTCCTTCTTCATTAGATAGGTTGCGGCAACAACACGTGACTCCCACTGATTGTCACCAAGTGCAAGCGATCTGGCGAGTGCGACCTTTTCGATTTCGATACGGGCAATGTTAAGGTCGCTGAATTCATCCAGGTTAAGCGGTGACACCATAAAACCGCGCTTTTCAAGCGCCAACACAAGACCTTCAGTGCTGAGCTTTTGCAACGCCTCGCGAAGCGGTGTAGGGCCAATATCATAGACCGTTTTTAACATCTCGATGCGGAGCCGTTCACCCGGATCGCGCGCGCCTGAAATAATGTCCGCACGGATTAGACGGTAGGCGCGCTGCGCCATCGATTCATGTGTCGAAACGTTTAGGTTGTTCGCTCTAGCCGTTACTATCACTTCGACCAATGCTGCCAAATTCATCCCCATCTAATCGGCGTTTGTCGATCATTGCCCCGGTGAAGAAGAGAGCGTTTGACAGACAAATTTCTATATGCTTTTTAGTATTAACGATAAAAATAGAGATTGTCGAGAAAATGAAATTTGTAACTTTCTATTATGCTGACTCTATCGCTTCTGGCATCATTGATGGCGATGATATTATTGTTTGTTCTCAAGGTGATGACGCGAGAACAGCCGTGCTCAAACTTTGTGGGCAGGACCAAGTGGTAATTGACCGCTGGGTAGCAAATGGCACGAATCGCATTGCATTAGCTGGTGTAGAACTTCTGTCGCCGATTCCAGAGCCGCAGCGTGATATCCTATGTGTCGGGAAAAATTACTATGCACATGCTGCAGAATTTCATTCTAGCGGGTTTGACTCGACCAGTAAGGAGAGCGTGCCAAAGGTACCCGTTATCTTTACCAAAGCGCCAACTAGTGTCATTGGGCCAGGGGCGCCGGTGAATGGTTCGCTTGACCCAACCCAATCGGTTGATTACGAGATTGAACTGGGCATTGTAATTGGTAAAAAGGCCTTTCAAGTCAGCAAAGCAAACGCCTATGATCATGTCTTTGGTTATTTAATCATTAATGATGTGACATCGCGTGAGTTACAGCAGCGGCACGGTCAATGGACCATTGGTAAAAGCCTTGATACTTTTTGCCCAATGGGGCCATGGCTTGTAACCAGTGATGAGATCGCTGATGTTAATGCGATGAAATTGGTTACAAAGGTCAATGGTGAAGTAAGGCAGCAGGCGGTTGTTTCTGATCTGATTTTTGATATTCCAACCTTAATTGAAACTATCTCATCAACCATGACACTTATGCCGGGTGATATAATTGCCACTGGGACACCTGCTGGTGTGGGCATTGGCTATACTCCACCCAAATACCTGTCAAAAGGTGATCATATGTCGCTTGAAATTAGTGGTCTCGGACGGTTAGAAAATACTATTGAATAGGCAGCCTCTGGCCAGAGAGTCCTGAGTTTTGAAGAGAGGTAAAAGAAACTAAGTCTCAGATCCCTTTCATCAAAATTTATCTTGGAAGAGCGACAAAGTTGGGTTTAATCCAACAAGCTTCGGGAGACCTCTAAAAGGACTGGGGCTTGAAGAAATAATCCAGTCGATCAACTGTTTTCACGTTAAAATTCATGATTGTCCCTCTCCGCAGAATACTTAATTCAATGGTTACCCCAGCCTCGCCAGATTTCCAGACCTTTTCATAAAACGATTTCAAATTGGACACTTGTGAGCCATTGATTGCCATAATTACATCCTGAGGTTTAATACCTGCTTGAAAGGCTGGGCCTCCATCGCTTACTCGGGTTACGATGACTTGATCATTGCTGTCGTCTGATGAAATGCCAAGGTAAGGCTGGACTTTACTCTTCCTTCTGCCGCTGGAAATAAGATCTTCAAGAATTGGCTTAAGTAAATTTATAGGCACGGACATATTGCCTGGAGAAGAAATACCCGGCACTGACTCGGATACAAATAATGAGCCAATGCCAAGAATTTCACCGTTCTTGTTTAGTATTGGCGCGCCGGCCCATAATCCATTTGGTGGTGTTGTATAAATTGGGTTTTCAACAAAATATTCCCACCAACCAG
>JADHQX010000069.1 GCA_016777745.1 Candidatus Pelagibacterales bacterium | reverse complement strand
AAATCAGGTGTGTTAAAAAGTGTGTAATGTACATTTGTGAACGGTTACCACAATTCTGGTTTAGACAGCGCAGCAACACAGTCAAACTGGAGTGGTTGTTCCGGGATAGAAGTTTCATTCAACATCATACCCATCCAACCGAATGGATACTGCAATGAGTATGGTGGCACAAAAGAGAGTCCAATCTCGGCCTTGAAACCAAACCGTCGGTAGTAATCAGGGTCTCCATAAACCAGAATAGCACCAACACCATTTTCGGTCAGCATATCTATTCCAGATTTTATGAGGTTTGAACCGATCCCTTTTTTCTGATGTTTTGGAACGACAGCAAGAGGCGCAAGAATATATCCAGAGATACTAGAGTCAGATTTCAAGAAGATTGGACTGAAAGACACATAACCAATTACTTGATTATCAACTTCAGCAACTAATGACTTGATTGAAGGACTGATTGTTTCTTCAGAGAGTTCAACAACAAGGTTCATGATGAGTTTGTTCTCTTCATCGGAAAACGAAGTTTCAATAACCTTTAGGATTGAGTTCAAATCTGTTTCTTGAGCAAGTCTAATGTTCATGTCTAAGTCTCTGCAATTGAAACAGGGGAATTTTTATCCCACATTTCGTCCCACATCCTATCTACAAAAACCTATTTGCAAACGATGGCTCAGCCGAGGCCTACTTGTTACCTTAGGGCTAACCTACGGCATCATGAGCGCGAATATTTTAACAGACGCCTCATCATTTCAGTGCCCAAAATCGGACCCACCCCCAATAGAGCCAGTGTAACTGGCCAGCCCACACTTTGCGCTATTATTGGAATTGTCTGCACAACAATAGCCGCTAATAAAAAACCTATTGCCGTCTGAAATGTGAGCAGGCTACCGGCACGGTCTGGTGGTGCATTATCGGCAACGAGAGCTGAAAACTGTGCGCTATCAGGAATTACGAATACCCCCCACAAAAATACAAATAAGATGGTTAAAATTGGTGGGCCACCAAAACTAATCGCCGTTGCGATTGCAAGCCCCCCACTTATTGCCATCGCCCCACCAGCAACTATCGCTTTGCCAATCTTATCGGCCAAAACTCCAGCAAAAACGCATAATAGTCCGCCAAAACTTATTGAGATAAATGTTGTTATTCGCGCTACTTTTATAGGGTCATCAACGCCTGACAAGGTAAGAGATGCCGTCAGCGCAGCTGCAATCCAAGCCCAGAATGCATAAAGCTCCCACATGTGACAAAAATATCCTGCATACGCCAATCGCACCTTTGGCAATCTCCAAGCCAACCAAAGTGCAGACGGATCAAAACGCGCTGCAGTTGCATGGTATGGGCCAAGCCGTGCAAACATTATCAACCCTCCGGCAACAAACGCGAGGAGGCTGGCCAAAAAGACTGTAAAACGCCAGTCTGCACCACCAATCAAAACTAAGCCGTGCGGAGCAGCTGAACCGAGCGTGAGCGCCCCAACAAGCATTCCAACCACAATACCTCGACGCTTCACCGTCCATCCAACGGCGATTTTCATGCCCACGGGATATACTCCGGCAAGGCAGAAGCCTGTTATACCCCTGAGTAATATTTGAACTGAGCTTCCGGGTATTGTGAGGACTAATAGCAAGTTGCTCAGGGCAGCAATGATTGAACCAACAGCAAAAACTTTTCTAGGATCATAGCGGTCTGCGGTGCCATGATACGCTAACATTACTGCTCCAATCACGAAACCAACCTGAACCGCGGTTGAGAGCAATCCCTCAGTCCAAGCGCTAATTTCAGCCTCTATCGCCAATTCAGGCAAAATCGCATTGGATACGAACCACAAAGACATTGCGCCAACTTCGGCTAATAACAAAAGCCCAATACTTCGCTCAATGCCATGATCTAAGCAGCGTTTACTCATTAAGCGCTTTGGCCAATAATGCTATGGCGTAGCGCCGTCCTATCTGCTTTTCCAGTTGGCCCAAGCGGCAGTTCCTCCCCATAATGCACAACATCCGGCAACTTAAACTGTTCAGTTCGATCTTTAGCCCAATCAATTAGGGCTTGTTTGGTCAGAGCCTCCGCGTTTCTAGGTACTACTAACATATGAATGGACTCACCGAACTTTGGGTCAGGAACGCCTGTTACTAAAACAGCTTTGATATCAGGGTGATCTGCAAAAACAGCCTCAACTTCAATCGGCGCAACCTTATTGCCGCCTCTGTTTATTAGGTCCTTTATTCGGCCACGAAGATTCACACCACCATCTTCGTTGATTTCTGCAATATCGCCAGTTCTGATCCAATCGCCGCAAATTGTTTCGTCGGTTAACTCTGGCATATCTAGGTAGCCAAGCATTGCAAAAGGGGTGTTGATAAGTAGTTCGGAGGTTACAGGGTCTGTCTTAACTTGAATATGTCTTGCAGGATAACCAAGGCTGTCATTAGACGGAAGGTCTATTTTATCACAACGAAAAAGGTCACAGGTTCCAGTTTCGGTTAAGCCGTATATTCCATGTATGGAGGCATTTGGCCAACGTTTAAAAAGAGCACTGCTTAATTTAGAGTTCACTGCCTCACCCCCGGTTAATATGTGCATGTGTCTTTCAACGCGCTCACCTTCCAACATTAAACGCAGCATCGTCGGGACAGCTGCAAAGTGTGTTACTGGCTTGTCACGAATGATTTGGTTTGCCCAGTTAGCCGAGAACTGCTCTGTGATGTGAACTACCCCCTCTCTCATTAATGGCAAAAAGGTAGCCCACTGGCCAAAGCTGAACTGGAGCTGCAAAGGCACCACAAAAAAGGGTTCCGTTTCCATATCGATAGACTCACGGATTGTTTGAAGCTTGGCTGAAATCCTGTCTCTAGACAGAACAGCTCCCTTGGGCTTTCCGGTGGAACCCGACGTATATGTGATCATAGCAGCACCATCCAGTAACGGACGCTGTGGTGGCATGACCTCTGAAATCTTTTTTAGTTCAGGAGGGCTGCGTTTTTTAAGGTTGGGCGTCGACAAAACGAATCTTGCGCGCGTTGAGTTTTCAAGATAAGCGCGTGTATTGTGATGGGATTTGCGGTGAAACGGAACAGCAACCCCTCCTGCTCCAATAACTGCCAAGATCTTAGCGATGTCTTCGGCGCGGCCTCCAATTGAGATAAGCACAGGTTCGCTGGGGAATAATCCAGATTGCTGAAGAACCTTATGCAAATCGCTGGCCATCTGCTGAATATCGGCCATGCTCAGCCAGCCTAGGTCATCCCAAACACCACCAGCAGTCGCTGCCATCAGCGCTGACTGAAAATCTGTTGCTTTCGAAAGATCTTCGCTCAAACTCTAAACCTATTGTCGCGCCACGTTAATGCTCCACGCAGCCCCCCCTTGCGCAGCTCATCAAGAAAAACTTGTTTGTCAACACTGCCTTCCCCTTCCAACTCCAAGTCAATTTCTAATGCATGTTTTAACGCCCTTGTCATACCAGCAATTTCCATACTTTCGTTAATTTGTTGTTTTGTTCGCCGTATTACCATGGGGTCTACCACTGCTATTGCACGTGCCATTTTCAGCGCTGTTGCTAATACTTCCTCGTCAGGAACAACTTGATTGACGATGCCAAGGTCACATGCCTCCTCCGCGCCTAACTGATCTTTCCCAAGAAAAGCAATTTCTTTTGCTTTTTTTGGACCAACAATCCAAGGCAGCAGCATTACGACAATGCCAGCTCCAAACTTAACTTCCGGCTCACCAAATGTTGCTGAAGTTCCGGCTATCGTGATATCGCAGGCCATTGCAAGTTCGCATCCACCCGCAAGAGCCGGACCATTTACAGCTGCGATAGTGGGTTGTTTTAGATTCCAGAAGCGCATGACATTATCAAAGTCTCGCTGGAGGATTGGCCGCCACTCATCAATACCTTTGGGCGTTTTTTGCGCCTGATCCTGTAAATCAAAGCCAGAGCTAAAAGCCTTACCAGAGCCAGTCACAACAACAACTTTACAGGCGGTGTCTTGCTCAAAAACATCACAGGCGGCAGCAATTTCTGACAGCATCTTTTGGCTCATCGCGTTAAGTCGCTCAGGCCGATTAAGCGTCAGTAAACAAATCGTATCCATACGGTCTATCTTGATTGTGTCAAATTCCATGCAATTTCTACCTTTGCAGTAATTGGATAAATAATCCATCAGCAAGGTCCTCGGCCATAATATAAAGACCTACCGTGGAACAATGCACTTTTGAGTGGTGGCAGCAGACGAGACCACTTTGCAGCATTTAGAATTCGGCTTAACTGATGCCTAGATGTTGAGTGCTCATGCTCAACTATTTTTAAATACACCAACTAGACTTAAAACGCAACAGAATTTTATTTTAAGATATTGATTTAAATGAATATATAGGACTTTATGAGATACAGATTACTCAGAATCAACCAGATCTATTGCACATCGCGACCTTTGTCACACACCTGTCACACAGAGATTGACGAAACATGAATTATTGTGGAACCCTAAACTAATCTAGAGGCAAATCTTGACATCCAAAACCTTATATTTTTACCCGAATAAGAGTGGCAACCTAAGAAGAGCTCAAACCGTGCTGAAACCAGTAAAAAGAGAGTAAGACATGTCAGCTGATGGAAAAAATCAAAAACAGTCTATTGTTGCTGATCTGCTGATCCGTGATGCCGAGATTTTCGATGGCAGTGGTGAGGCTCCGTGGCGAGGAAGTTGCGCAATTGCCGATGGACGCATCATTTCACTCAGCACTGCTGAAAGTCGAGCTGATACTCAGCCCATTAGAGCAAAACAGGAAATCGATGGCAGCGGGTTTGCCCTTGCCCCGGGCTTCATAGATATCCACACCCATGATGATATGGCGGTGTTTGACTCAAAGCGAAT
The DNA here is from genome assembly GCA_016777745.1 of Candidatus Pelagibacterales bacterium. The sequence goes on along the minus strand of JADHQX010000069.1, from coordinate 1,997 downwards.
GAAGGCGAAACTAAGTCAGGGGGTTACCACTGTTGTTGTTGGCAATTGCGGTATCAGCGCCTCGCCCTCACCTCTTGCAAGACATAGTACCCTGATCCCTCCACTTGATTTGCTTGGTGACAACAGCTCGTTCCGTTTTACTAATGCCAATGATTATATGGAGGCACTGGCTGCCGCCGCACCCACGGTAAACGTTCTACCGCTTGTTGGTCACACAGTATTGCGCGCACGTGCCATGGATGATCTTCAGCTTCCAGCCAGTAACAGCCAACTGGCCGCTATGCAAAAAGATCTTTCAACCGCGCTGGCAGCTGGCATGAATGGGTTTTCGACCGGTCTTGCCTATCCGCCGGCGAAGGCGGCCTCCACGGATGAGGTTTTGGCACTGGCCGAGGTTGTGGCTGATGTCGACGGTCTTTGGACAACTCACATGCGCGACGAAAGAAGTGGTGTTGTTGCAGCGGTTGCTGAGACAATCGATATTGCGCGACGTTCTGGAGTGAGAACGCTGATTTCTCATCACAAATGTTGTGGTGAGGCGGCATTTGGGCTTTCCCACACTACTTTGGCAATGATTTCTAAAGCACGCGATGAGTTGCGGCTTGATCTAGATGTTTACCCCTATACCGCCAGTTCCACGGTGCTGCTGCAATCCTTTGCCATGGACAGCCGCAAGGTTACTGTTTCCTGGTCTACCCCTCATCCAGAAATGGCTGGCCGCGACCTAGATGATATTGCCACCGAATGGGGGGTCGACAACATTTCGGCCCTTGAAAAGCTCCAGCCTGGGGGCGGAATCTATCATCAAATGGATGATGCAGACCTAGAGCGTATCATGGCCTATCCACCAGCACTCATAGGCTCTGACGGGCTACCCAATGATGTGAGGCCACATCCACGTTTATGGGGCACTTTTCCGCGCGTAATCGGGCATTACGCCCGTGACCGCAGCTTATTTTCGCTGCAAACAGCAATTGCCAAGATGACTGGCCAAAGCGCGAAAACGCTAGGGCTTGCTAATCGTGGCAGGATCGCAACTGGTATGGCGGCAGACCTAGTACTTTTTGATCCCGCAACAATTGCAGACCGCGCTGACTACAAATCGCCAGACATGCCATCTGCCGGCATTAGCCTAGTACTTGTTAACGGGAAACCCGCTTGGAAAAATGAAGCACTTGCCGGTTCAGGCCATGGCATTGTTTTGCGACGCGATCACTAGTGAAACACGGTCAGAGTATGCAACGCTAACACCCTGTCTTAATATCTACAGCATTGGCTTATCAGCCCATCAGCTCGCATTACCGCTGTCACACACCTGTCACACAGACATTGACGAAATGGGTATTTTCATGAGATTCTACACTCATGTTGAAAAATGGTGTGACACCTAGAAAACTGAGAGATTTACTTGAAAAGAAATGGTAGCGGAGGAGGGACTCGAACCCCCGACACGCGGATTATGATAAAAATGCTTCAACTTTTTATATTTTGTTACAGTAGTTTATAAGCATATAAATCAGGTGTGTTAAAAAGTGTGTAATAACGTTTATCTATCTTGAACTATGCAGCCAGCCCTAGGACATCCATCGTTTTTTATTTGCATGATTGTTTTTAACAAGCATAAAAACCACCCTGATTACAGGATCTCATTATACCACAAAACAGTTGTGTCTTCCTCAGTGCCTTATCCAACTAAAGTAGGGTCATTGCATAAAATGGCTATTTAATAATTGGATATCTTGTCGATTTCGCTCAACTTTGCTAGCGCTCTGTGATGCAAATAATTCAGTGCTTCTATGCATTTAAAGCACTGGTTAAACCGTGGTGCAGCTCTAAAGTGTGTGAGGAGAAGGCACCTAATGTTAGGTGCCTAAGGTTTGAAAATACAAATTTTGAAAAAGGAGAACAATAATGCTTGGTGATAAGGTTGGATCGATGACGTTACAGGAAACCAGTAAGCCTATAGATTCTGGGAAATATGGGTTACCTGCTATGGA
>JADHQX010000068.1 GCA_016777745.1 Candidatus Pelagibacterales bacterium | reverse complement strand
TCTTTCACGATCTTCTCGCCAGGGCTCTTACGTGTTCCACTTGTCTGTCTCATCTTCCACTCCTCAGTGGTCACGATGAGCCATAAACACTCTCTTATCAAATAACGCTATTTGGAAACATAAGTCCTGACGTCAGTCATTGGAACATCTACCGAACAAGTCTATCGTCTGAGTTCTGCAAATACAGAACCACCTCTTCAACCGGGAATTTGAAGCCACGCCCGTCAGCGACACGCTCAACGCTGATCGGATACTTTGGACGATTAGGATTGATTGCCGTGATGCGGAACATGTCACCGCGCGCCCTGAAGGTTTTGCCATAGTCGGACGGCTCTAAGCCGAATTGTGGCGCGAGCACCTCAAACATGGCCTTATCAGATGAATAGAGTGTCCCGTCTGCCATCGGGATGCCGACACGAAATCCAATATCAAAGCCGTTGCGCAAGTCAATATCGCTCAAATCGCCCCCTTCAACGGTCAGCCCGTGGGTTTCGGCGATGCCCTGACACGCCTTCAAGAGATCGCGACGGAGACGATCGCACATCGGCGGGGTCAGATTTCGAGGAGGTGGCACCTTTGCCTTGCTCGTACTTTCTTGGATCGGTTGCCGGGCAACTGTTTGCCCTGCCTTCCTCTTGTTCTTTTTCACATCAAGGCCTTTGCTTTGTAAACAGTGCCACGCGACACGCCCATGTCACGTGCTATTTCTGTGGGAGAGAGGCCTTTTGCAAGTTTGACTTGGAGAGCAGCCATATCAATCTTTGCGGTCCGCCCGCGGTAAACGCCACGCAGCTTGGCTGCGGCAATCCCCTCTGCCTGCCGTTCCCGCCGCAGGTTGGTTTCGAACTCGGCAAAGACCCCAAGCATGTCGAAGAAGGCCTTACCCGTGGCGTTTGAGGTGTCCACCGGTTGTTCGGTCGCGGCAAGATGCGCGCCCTTGGACTTCAGCTGGGTGACGATTGTCTGTAGGTCACTCAGGCTGCGGGCCAACCGATCAATACGGGTAATGACAAGCGTCTCCCCTGCATGGATAAAGTCTAGAATGTTTCTCAGTTCGGGCCGCCCTTCAAGGCTGGCGCCACTCTTTTTCTCGGTGCGGACCATGCTGCACCCAGCCGCTTTCAAGGCGGCAATCTGTGCATCGAGGTTCTGATCCACAGTCGATGTCCGTGCATATCCGATTTTGGCCTGATAAGTGTTCATTTTGGGTGTGCCTTCGACATGATCTGTTCATTATCGAGAAATCGGCCCAAAGTGAAGATAAAAGTGGCTTGCTTTAGTGTTCATCCTCGCCGTCACCACGGGTATACCCTAAATGCCGTGCCCGGCCGCTAATTTGCCTGGCTGCCTAGGTTTGCAGAACCAGCCTGTCGGTAAGACGATTGGTCAGTCTGGGGTGTTCAATCGGTCCCTAATGGCTTTTCCTAGCTTGAACCAAGGTATGACCTTTGGCGCCACATCCACAGTGGCCCCGTTCTTCGGGTTTCGCCCAATTCTGCCTTCGCGCTGCCTGCAACTAAAGGCGCCAAAGCCCCGAATTTCGACGCGGTTGCCGCGTTCAAGCGCTGCCGTGATCGCCTCAAAGATAGTATCGACAACGGCCACCGCCTGCTCATGCGTCAGGTGTTGGTTCTCGGCGGCGATTTTTGCGTAAAGCTCTGATCTGATCATCATGCGTCTCTGTAGGTGGCTTTGTTCTCTATCATGTGTGCGACATTCTGGCCGTGAGCGATAGTGGAAAGGCCCTGATTTACCTAGCAGCGATGGCCATGGACTAAGTTGGGCCTCTCCAGTCGGGTTACGCCCTCTCTGCGAGCCCCCACCACTCCGTTCTCACCTTGATTGTCGCGCTACAATCGTATGCTACTCTCACCCAATAGGATAACGGGGAGATGGCGCAGGCATGGCGAAGCAGGTAACACATAAGTGGGCTTTCAAGGCAGGAATGCGGGCGCGTTCTTACAATTGGAAATCTTCAGCCAAAGCCATAGCCCGACTCAAGTCTACGGTTTCAGAAATCAAAGCGGTGAATCGCTCTGATCCGGCGGCGGCAGCCGAAGGGGTGATTGCGCTTGCCGAGCGGATCTGGCCCGCTTTTGAATATATCGATACGTCGTCCGGGGCTTTGGGCAGTGCTATCAACGGGACGCTAGAAGCGCTGATACCAATCTTGGTCGCGGCACCCGCCGATGAGGCGACCCGTGCCAAATGGCTGGACCGGCTGCGCCAGGCGATCCAGGACGATGGTGTTGACTATCTTTTCCCTTTCTCTGAACACTTTGGAGAAATCGCCAAATTTCCAAAACTGATGAACCAGCATGCCGATCTGGACCTCGACATAATCCGGCACGCCTGGTCGGATTGGGAGCGGTTTTCTTATGTCACGACTGTAACGCTAACCTTATCCTGTCTTCTTGAGGTTGAACGCTATGAAGATTTGACTGAGGTGTTGGCGCTACCGAAGTCGCGTTCCTGGTCCTATGAGCGATTTGCAGCGCAAGCACTTTTGCGGCAGGGGCGAGATGATGAGGCTTTGGCCTTCGCGCAGGTCATGTTGGATGCAGGTCGCCAGTCCTACAATTATGCAGAGATTTGCAAGTTCTGCGAAGACATTCTGGTCCGTCAGGGGAAGGCAGATGATGCGTATAGTCGCTTTGGTTTACCAACTGCTGCGGGCAACACCTATCTATCCATGTGGCGCAGTTTATTCAAACGTTACCCCGATAGAGACCCGCGCGGAATTCTCGATGATCTGATGGGCCTCTATGACGCCAAGGGCAAATGGTTTGCCACGGCCAAGACGGCTGGATTTTTGGATATCGCACTCGACTGCGCGGCAGACACCGCCGTGGAACCTGCAACACTTATTCGAGCCTCACAAGACTTTACGACTAAGGATCCGGCATTTGCTGCCATGGTGGCGCTTCAAGCCATTGCGCATCTGCTTGCAGGCCGAGGCTATGAGGCCATCCCGTCTGATCTCGATGCAGCCGCCAGTCATCTCTTGGCTGCTACCACCAAGTTGGACCAAGTGGGTTGGGCGCTTCAGGCGCTTCGCCGACTAGAAACGGCCCCACCTCCACATGCAGATGGGCTCATGATGCTGCGGCTGCGTGCTACGATCGCCATCTTTGAGAACACGGTGGTATAGTTTTAGTCACGCGAGCCCGCGATTGCGCAGAAACTTAAGGTCATTGATCATGCGAGATTAGGGACCAAAGTGGAAACCATAGCGCCGAAGCTGTGGGACGGTTTCACAGCGAGCTGCGTCAGAAGGCTGACAACAGATCGCAACAACCGCGTCGAATGTGAAAATCCCACAACATTTTGACGTTCTAGGATTCAGTTTTGGAACGAATTTTGAGGCCGCATATTTGGCCCCATACCGCCTTCCCATAAAGTATAGTTTATGGGACTGGCGCCTTCTGTCAAACTTTTACATGAAAGGCCCTTAACCGCCGTTTGATGCCAATTCCGCCGCTGCCATGCAGCACCACCGAACTGGCCATTAGTGCAGAACGCAGCATTTTGGTGGCAGGAACGTCGGTCAAAGCGAGAAGCGTCCAATAGTGATGCGAATGGAATTCGACCATTAGGTTGCTCTGAGCATTCTACGGATGTATCAATTACGGTAAGGTCTGGCCAAGGAAGGGAGCGCCTTGTGCCACAAAGTACATCGACTCTGACGCTTTTCCAAAATCAGACTTTCCGGATGCTCTGGATTGCAGCCCTCGCCTCGAATTTCGGAGGACTCGTACAGGCCGTTGGGGCTGCATGGATGATGACATCCCTGACAGAGTCTCAAAGCATGGTCGCACTTGTGCAATCCTCGGTGACGCTTCCCATAATGATCTTCTCATTGTTGGCTGGGGTGTTCGCAGATAATTTCGACCGCCGCAAAGTTATGCTCATTGCACAATCCTTCATGCTCATTGTGTCGATCTTGCTTGCAATCATGGCCTACGAAGGGCTGCTATCGCCATGGATATTATTGGGATTCACATTTTTGATCGGGTGCGGCACGGCACTGCACAATCCGTCTTGGCAGGCATCGATGGGTGATATCGTCTCGCGCGATGAATTGTCGGCAGCGGTGTCACTTAACAGTATGGGGTTTAACTTGATGCGCAGCATCGGGCCTGCTGCGGGTGGAGCTATCGTGGCCATCGCGGGTGCTGCAGCGGCATTTACGGTGAATGCCTTCAGCTATGTTGGCATCATTACCGCCCTGTGGTTTTGGCGACCGTCCACGCCGCAGCGGCGCTTGCCGCGGGAACGAATGGGTAGCGCGTTTTCCGCAGGCCTACGCTATGTCGCTATGTCGCCCAATCTCACGAAAGTTATCTTTCGCGGCTTTATGTTCGGCCTATCCGCGATCGCAATTCTGGCGCTACTGCCGCTGATCGTCAGGGAATTATTGCAAGGAGGAGCCTTTGTCTACGGTGTGCTCCTCGGTTGCTTTGGAATGGGCGCTGTATGCGGTGCACTTCTGAATGCCCGCTTGCGGGCACGATTTCAGAACGAGCGCATTACGCAGGCTGCATTCCTTTCCTTTGCGGTCAGCTGCATAACTCTGGCCCTAAGCCGTCACTACGTGTTCAGCGGCGCTGCCCTACTTCTTGCTGGCGGAAGTTGGGTCATGGCCCTGTCCCTGTTCAATGTTACAATTCAGTTGTCTACGCCGCGTTGGGTGGTCGGCAGAGCTCTTGCACTTTATCAGACCGGCGTGTTTGGCGGAATGGCCGGGGGAAGTTGGGCATGGGGCGCAATAGCTGAAAACTTCGGTGCGGACCGTGCGATGTTCGTGGCAGCCGCCTTGCTGGTCCTTGGCGCTTTGGTGGGCCTTCGCCTGCCATTGCCTGATTCCACCGATCTCGACCTTAATCCGCTCAATACTTTCAAAGAACCATTCCTGCGACTGGACCTGAAACAGCGTAGCGGGCCTATAATGATCATGGTCAATTATGAAATTGCCCAGCAGGATGTGACCGAATTTCTGGCTGTGATGAACTCGAGGCGACGCATCAGAATCCGCGACGGGGCGCAGCAATGGGCCCTGTTGCGGGATCTTGAAAACCCGGATGTCTGGACCGAGACATATCATGTCCCTACTTGGGTCGAATATGTCCGCCACCACGAGCGTCGCACGCAGGCCGATGCCGAGTCCTATGAGCTCGTTCTGAAGCTTCATCGCGGCAAAGATCGGCCCAAGGTTCATCGCATGATTGAGCGACAGGCAATCTCGCTTCAGGATGATACACCGCTAAAAAACGCGCCGGAGAAGATTGCTGAATAGCAAAGGCTATTCCGGACTGGGCCATCTTTTTGCTTCGTGGTGCATTCAATATGCAGGCGATCTGCGGTCAACAAGCCAAGCTGCTTGCTGATAAGTAGTTCAGGCCCAGGGCTAAATATTCCTGCGTTTCTACAATCGTGCTGTCTTCTAAACACTGTGCCGTCATTCACGGCGCTTTTCTGCCGTTCTTACTTAATGCTGCGCATTTCACCAAGGCAGTCTTTGGGCTCGATGCTGCCTTGCGGCGGTGCAGAGAAGAACGGGCTTTGATGATCGCTTGAATGTCAGCTTCCTCTGATGGCATTATGCGATTTCGCGCTTGCGGCGAACGGCCGCAACCCGCCCTTGGTGTTTAGAGTAGCGGACAAACTACTAGGGATGCGGCTTGGATATCTGTTCAAAGGATCATCGGAGAGACGATAACATTGCTAAACGGCTTTGGTACGCCACAGTTTGTTTCCGAGCGGATTTTTAGCAGCCCAGACCTGTATGAATTTATAGAAGCTGGGACGGCAGACCTAACAACAGTTACTAGTTTTAGATGAGATGTGAGTTCTGGGGCTGTAAGAAGGCTCCAGAGTTGTATTGATCTCGCAAACAAGCACCCAAGTCGCAAACATCGCGGTGTTACATACTTCCCCATTGGTATGAAGCCCAACACAGTTACTAGTTTAGGTGAGATGTGGGATGTGAGTTTTGATTCGTCTATGAACACAAATAAGGTCTAATTCACCACCAACGGCGATGTTTTGTCCCCCATATGTCCCCCAGACATAAATCTGAATGAAGCACTTCTTGCTAAAGTCCGTCTAAGTCATTGATTTAAATGGTGCCCCCACACGGACTCGAACCGCGGACCTACTGATTACAAATCAGTGCTTCTGTTTCTTTGTTATTCATCTGCCTAATTCCATTCTAACTATGCCTCTCTAAAGAAAGCACAATGAGCAAATCAAACACACTTCTTTGACCAAAAACCGTGCATTTGTGCCCTTAAATCCTGCGCAATACACCAACCCGCGTAGGCTGCCACACTTAGCGGCACGATTTAGTTCGAGCCCGCACACCGCAGCATCGACGGTAACAGACACCACTGCGATCAACTTGCCTTAACAGGTGGCTGTGATCCTTGTGGTTTAAGCAGCTCAAAATCAGCCTGTGATGTTGCAATACTGGTCGCTTTTGGCATTCCAGATGTATTTGTCGAAAGCGGATCAGACCTCGAACTTGGTGCCTTTTGTATATTGGGCTTAGGCACTGACGCTATTGCTTTTCCCACGCGCGATTTGGGTTTACTCTTTGCCTTGACCTCACCACCTTTGAGCCGTGTATCCAGCTTGTTGGCTAGAAAGCTTGCAGTGTTGGCAAAGGTTTTGATGTCATCAATGGCCTGCTCAAGACTGCCACTGCCAGAGCCTTTCTCAATAACATCAATCAGGCGGCGCAGCTCTTCACGATCATTCATTGCGGTGCCCCCTAACTCGCGCGCTTGGGGCCTGCAAAAGACCACCTCGGATTGTTAAGTACTGGCCTATAAAAAACCACAGCGCAGATTTTTGAGGCTGTATAACCCATTTTGGATGTGCACT
>JADHQX010000067.1 GCA_016777745.1 Candidatus Pelagibacterales bacterium | reverse complement strand
TCATTAATAGTATTGCTACCTCCACATGAAGTAAGGAAATATAAACACAAAAGTATTGAAAGTTTTTTTATTTTATTCATTGCTAGTTGGTTTGTTTCTAATCTCGCCCAATATTAACATTATACAGCCGAATGAAATATATATATCAGCAATATTAAATACATACCAATGTAAATTCTGATAGTGCAGATCAATGAAGTCGACAACTGCACCATACGCAATCCTATCTATTAAATTTCCAATAGCCCCTCCAATTACTAGGCTAAATGCGAAAAAATAATACTTTTGGTTTAATTTGTTGGCATAAATGACCAGTATGCAAATTACAGATAATATTATGACAATATATAATACATTAATACTAAACATATTATTTTGAAATGAACCAAAGGCAAACCCTCTATTCCATACTATTACAAGATTAAAGTACTCATTAACTTTATGGAGAAATTCACTAGTGAGTAATTTTGGATTGATATCAAAGTACTTAATAAATAAAATTTTACTTACTTGATCAATCAATGCAAATAATAAAATAAATAAGTAAAAATATTTATGCTTAATATTCATTAATTATTTAATCGCAGCTTCACATCTTTGGCAAATACTGTCATTTAATCCATCAAAATATTTCCAACAACGCTCACATTTTTCTCCAGATACCTTAGATACTTTTACACCAACACCTTGTAATTCATTTAACTGAAAGCAGTCGTCCAATGTATTAAGCTTAGAAATAGATAATTTTGAAACTATACAGATATTTTCTAAGTCACTAACAATAATATTTGAAGTGCTATCTATATCTTGGAAATAAATTTCAACTGCAGCTTCAAGACTTGAACCTATTAATTTATTTTTTCTCTCAATTTCAATGGCACCATTCACTACTCTACGGATTAATTTAAGATTTTCCCACTTTATTGATAATTCAGTATTTTTCCAATTGTCATTCACTGTTGGAAAGTCTTGATTATGAATAGAAGTATCTTTACCTAACCGACTTTGCCATGCCTCTTCTGTAGTAAAACAAAGAATTGGCGCTAATAAAGTTAATAGATGATTAAAAAGAATATCAAGAACAGTTCTTGTGGCTCTTCTTGTGTGACTAGATTTATGGTCACAATATAAATTATCTTTCCTGATATCAAAATAAAATGAAGACAATTCATTAGTACAGAAATTAAATATTGCAGAAAATACTTTTTGATATTCAAAAATTTGATAATTTTTTAAAACTTCCTCTTCTAACTCAGTAAGTCTACCCAAAATGTATTTGTCTAATTCTGGAAGATCAGAAAAACCGATTTTTTCTTCTTCTTTGAAATCATTTAAATTACCAAGAATAAACCTTAGACTGTTTCTAAGTCTTCTGTAACTATCTGCATTACTTTTAATAATTTCTGGACCAATTTTCAGATCATCTGAATAATCACTGCTAGCAACCCAAAGTCGTAGAATGTCAGCACCTGATTTTTCTATGATTTCAGCTGGAGGAACAATATTTGATGATGATTTACTCATTTTATTACCATCTTCATGTAATACAAACCCATGAGTTAGTACTGCCTCATATGGTGCTACACCTCTAGTTCCACATGATTCTAATAAAGAAGAATGAAACCATCCTCTATGTTGATCTGTACCTTCAAGATAAATAGAAGCAGGCCAAATCTGATCCTCTTTTCCATCTAAAACAAATGCATGGGTGCATCCAGAATCAAACCAAACATCTAAAATATCATCTACTTTTTCGTATTCATCTGGATTATATTTATCTCCAAGTAATTCAGCCTTGGTTTTTTCAAACCAAATATCACATCCATGCTCTTCATACATTTTTATTATTTTTTCATTAAGCTCAGTATCAATTAGAGGTTCACCAGAAATTTTATGATAAAAAATTGATAACGGAACACCCCAAGCTCTTTGTCGCGAAACTACCCAATCAGGTCTATTTTCAATCATTGATAAAATTCGGTTCTTGCCTTGAATTGGGTACCAGTCAACTTCTTGAATTGCATTCAGTGCTTTTTTTCTTAGATCATTAGTTTCCATACTAATAAACCATTGAGGCGTATTTCTAAATATTACCGGGGCTTTAGATCGCCATGAATGAGGATAACTATGTCTAACTGATCCTTTGCCACTTAAGGCGTTATGATTTCTAAGTTCAATAATAACAGCAACATTAGCTTCAGCATCTGATCCATCGTCATTAAAAATTTTCTTTCCTTTAAATAACGGAACATGATCAAAATAAATTCCATCTCTATCTACTGTTTCAGGTACTTCAACCCCATTAGCTTTTCCAAGATCATAATCATCAGGGCCATGGCCTGGAGCAATATGAACAAAGCCTGTACCTTGTTCGAGCGTCACAAAGTCAGCGTGATATAAATTTACATCAAACTCATAACCTGAATTATGAAATGGGTGATTACAAACAATATCAGACATATTATTTAAAGATTTAATTTTATCTAATTTTTTAATCTTACATTTTTCTTTAAATTGTTCAGAAAGTTCATCTGCTAAAATTACTTGATCTCCCTCTAAGCTATGAGACCCCTCCATAACTTCAGTCACTTTATAAAGGCTGTATGAAAAATCTTTATTATAAGCTAATGCTCTGTTGCCTGGAATTGTCCAAGGTGTCGTAGTCCAAATAACTACAGATGCATTTAGTAATTCATCATCACTTGATTTTTTAATGGGAAACTTAACAAAGATTGTGATTGATTTATGTTCACGGTATTCTAATTCTGCCTCTGCTAATGCAGTTTTTTCAACTGTGGACCACATCACAGGTTTTGATCCTCTGTACAAACCCTTATTTTCAAGAAATTTAAAAAATTCTTTTACAATAATCGCCTCAGACTTATGGGCCATAGTTGTATAAGGTGATGACCATTCTCCAGTAATGCCTAATCGAATGAATTCTTCTCTTTGAATGTTGATCCATTTATCAGCAAAATCTCTACATTCTTTTCTAAATTGAACAATATCTACCTCATCTTTATTTAAACCTTTTTTTCTATATTCCTCTTCAATTTTCCATTCAATTGGTAGTCCATGACAATCCCAACCAGGAGTATAAGAAGAATCTTTCCCTAACATTTGTTGAGATCTAACTACAAAATCTTTTAAAATTTTGTTTAACGCATGTCCAATATGCAGATGACCATTTGCATAAGGTGGTCCATCATGAAGGACAAATTTTTCTTTGCCTTTTGATTTAACTCTTAGATTTTTGTAGATTTCTTTTTCTGACCACTGTTTTAAAATTTTTGGTTCTTGTTCAGGCAAACCAGCGCGCATAGCAAAATCTGTTTTTGGCAAAAACAGACTTTCACTGAAATCTGCACTATCTTCTTTAGATGTCATAATTTAACTTTTATTTAAGATCTTTTTGGTTCTGGTAATATCTTTTTTAATCTGAGTTTTAAGGCTGTCAATTCCTGAAAATTTCTTTTCAGATCTTACATAATCAATAAAGCTTACTTTTAATGCAGTTTTATAAATATTCAATTTAAAACTAAATAAATGTACTTCTAAAACAGCAGTTTTTTTACCAAATGTTGGCCTTAATCCAAAGTTGGCAATTCCACTTTTTACTTTACCTTTATGTTGACCTGAAATGAAAGTAACTTTAACAGCATAGACGCCAAACTTCGGATAGATATATTTCTCTGTTGATATATTTGCAGTTGGAAATCCTATCAATCTGCCACGTTTATCACCTGTAATTACTGTTCCAGACACTGACCAATCATGACCTAAAAAATTATTAGCTTCTTTTATTTTTCCCTTTTTAATAAAATCTCTAATATTGGATGAAGAAAATATTTTATTGCTTCCACTAACTCTATAAAGCTCTGAACCACTAACTTTAAAGTTATTTTTTTTTCCAAATTTTTCTAAATATTTTAAGTTGCCTGTTCTATCTTTACCAAATCGAAAATTATTTCCAATAAAGACATGCTGCATTTTACAGCTATTTAATAAAATTTTATCACAGAAGTTTAAAGCTGACATTGATGCTAATGTTTTATTAAATTTAAGAATAATAATAAAGTTAACTCCAAGGCTTTCTAAAATTTTTGACTTAGTTTCCAGCGAAGACAGTAAAAATTGTTTTTCTTTTGTAAAATACTCTCTTGGATGAGGATCAAACATCATCACACCAAGTTGTGATTTATTTTTCTTTGAGATAATCTTTGCGGCTTTAATAACTTTTTTATGGCCACGATGAACACCATCAAAATTTCCTATGACTAACGATGAATTATAAAAACTTTTTGAAATTTTTTTATAATCTGTAAAAATTTTAATCTTACTCATAGGTATTCTGAAGTTAATAATTCTTGAGGTAATTTTGATAAATAGTTTTTAGCAGTTTTTTCTAAATCATCTAATGTTTGAATCTCTTTTTTGTGTATTCCCGATCTAATAAATAAAACATCTATATTAAAGTTATTTGCCCCAAGTACATCTGTTGAAAAACTATCTCCAATTGCAAGTAAGTCTTTATTTAAGATATTATTATCACCTTTATTAAGCTGATTTAAAATATACTCGTATATTTCTTGATATGGTTTTCCAAAATATTTAACTAGCCCTCCAATTTTTTCATAATTAAAAGCAAGTGCTCCAGCACAATCAATTTTTCTATCACCTCGATAAACAATTTTATCTGGGTTAGCACAAACCATAAGAAGCTCTAATTTTTTCATCTCATTTAATACACCGCTATAATCATTAACAGTTTCAATCTCATCATCATCTATACCAGTACATAAAACAAAATCTGCATCGACCAGGTTATCTTTTCGGTCTAATTTAATATTTTCAAGCAAATCTTTGTCTTTTGTAGGACCTAAATGATAGTAACTACTTCCAAACCTTTTATCGTTAATAGAAATGGCCGTTATATCTCCTGAGGTAACAATAAAATCATAAAGATCTTTACTGAGTCCAAGTTTATTTATTAATTGATCTTCCACTACTAGGTTTGGTCTTGGTGCATTAGAAATTAAGACAATTTTTTTTCCGTCAGCTTTTACTTGTGTTAAAAATTTTTTACTTTGTTCAAAAATTTCTTTTCCATTGTGAACAACTCCCCAAAGATCACAGAGGATTACTGAGTAAGAACTACTTAATTGATAACTGTCAGCAATATTATGAATTTTCATTAAAATTTTCTTGTATAGTTTATTGATATTCAACTATAATAATTTTTTAAAAATTTATTATACTTATTATGTCTACATTGTTCAATTTATCTGGAAAAAAAGCAATAATCACTGGTTCTTCAAGAGGTATAGGTAAAGCAACTGCCATCAGGCTAGCTGAACATGGAGCAAAAGTTGTTATTACAAGTAGAAAAATTGATGCGTGTGAAGAAGTAGCTAGTGAAATAAATAATACTTATGGTTCAGACACTGCGATAGCATTGGCTTGTAATATATCGGATAAGGAACAGTTGGCAAAACTGCATAAAGACTCAGTAGCTTGGTGTGGTGAAATTGACATATTAGTATGTAATGCAGCTATAAATCCATACTTTGGACCTTCTTTAGATATTCCAGACTCTGCATTTGAAAAAATTATGCGCTCAAATGTTCAAAGCAACTTCTGGCTTACTAATATGGTAATACCTAGTATGATAAAGAGTAAGGATGGTTCTATCATTATTATTTCATCGATTGCAGGATTACATGGCAGTTCTTTGCTGGGAGCTTATGCTATTTCTAAAGCTGCAGATTCTCAATTAGCTAGAAATATTTCTGTTGAACATGGACCTAATGGAGTACGTGCCAATTGCATATCGCCTGGACTGATTAAAACTGACTTTGCAAGAGCTCTATGGGAGAATGAATCAATACTCAAGTCTCAAACTAACAAGTCAGCACTTAAAAGAATTGGTATGCCTGATGAAATTGCTGGAGCAGTAGTTTTTCTAGCTTCACAGGCTGGATCTTTTACTACTGGGCAAAATATTGTTATTGACGGTGGCGAAGGCGAAACCGCTTAAATAAATATATAAAGTCATTATAAATCAATTACTTATAGTTCTAAATCTGAGCCCTTGACATGGTTACTGGGGATCACTATATGCCTACATGAACTGGGTGTTATCACCGGTATGAATTAATTTTATTTAGGAGAGTATATAATGAATTTTAGTCCTCTACACGACAGAGTGTTAGTTAAAAGATTGGCAAGTGAAGAAAAGACAGCAGGAGGTATTATTATTCCTGATACAGCTCAAGAGAAGCCTCAAGAAGGTTTAATCGTTGCAGTTGGTTCTGGTGCAAAATCTGAAGATGGAAAAGTTACCCCATTAGATGTAAAAATTGGCGATAAAGTATTGTTTGGCAAATGGTCTGGTACTGAAGTTAAAGTTGATGGTGAAGAACTATGCATCATGAAAGAGTCAGACATCATGGGAATTATTGCAGACTCAAAACCAAAAAGTAAAAAGAAGAAAAAATAAATATTTAAACATATAAGGAGAATAAATAATGGCTGGTAAAGAAATACATTTTAGTACTGAAGCAAGAAACAGAATGCTGAAAGGTGTAAACATACTTGCAGATGCAGTAGCGGTTACACTTGGACCAAAAGGAAGAAACGTAGTAATAGATAAATCATTTGGTGCTCCAAAAAGTACTAAAGATGGCGTGTCTGTTGCAAAAGAAATAGAACTTAGAGATAAGTTTGAAAATATGGGTGCACAAATGGTACGTGAAGCCGCTAGTAAAACAAACGATGTTGCTGGTGACGGAACTACAACAGCAACTGTATTAACAAGAGCTATTGTTACTGAAGGCTTAAAATTTGTTGCTGCAGGCATGAACCCAATGGATTTAAGACGTGGTGTTGA
>JADHQX010000066.1 GCA_016777745.1 Candidatus Pelagibacterales bacterium | reverse complement strand
GCAATCATCGATGGTAACCACACAGATGCACGTAAAACAGCAAAGAATAAAAACAGATACACTAACTGCATACCCGGTATATTTGCCACTATAAGACCCGCTATTGCTAAAGCAATCATGCCATAACGTGCAGAACTGATAGGACTACCTTTCTTGAATTGATTGTATACATCGTGTCCAGTCATGTTGGCCACTGATGCAAACTGTGAATCAAGTATTGCAACCAAACCAGCAAATATCATAAACGCAAATATGATTGATGCTATCGGTGGCAGGAAAGTTCCTATCACGATTGCATTGGTTGTACCTACCATGTTACTAGGAATATCTAATCCTGATCCTGCGGCCAAAAAGCCTAACAGTCCCATACAGACTGGAATCACAATGAACACAAATGAAGCAATTATATATGAAGGTATAATCGAATCTGTCTTGATAGAAAATGCTCTTTGATAGAATGAGTTATCACCCCATGGTCCACCCAAGTGTCCTAAGAAAGCGGCCGCACCAAATCCAGTGAATATGCCCCATGCAAATGATGTACCAAATATTTGTCCACCTAGTCCTGTTTTACCACCTAGTCCTGCGACAACAACGTCCCAGCCACCTGCACTAGAGATTGCCCACGGCACTAATACCAGTACGCCAATCCATACAACTATAATTTTGATTATTTCTGTTACCACAGTTGCTTTTAAACCTGTTCTGAATGAATACAGTATTGCCACACCTGCCATTAAAAATGTTGCTAATGTGTAATCAACTCCTGTGAGTACTTCGACTGTTTTCGAGCCTGCTAATAAATTGATTGCAAAGGCACAAGTTGCCAACAGCATCATTTCAACCACAAATAAACTTTGTACTCTGCCTGAAAAACGTTTGCGTAGATAACCTGAAAATGTAAAGCCTTCTGGTTCATTTGTTCTGATGCGTTTGGCAAAATAGGCAAATAATCCCAGTGTAAGGAAGTTGCCTAAACAGAACCAAAATAAACCTACCAGTCCATTCACATATGCCTGCTGAGCAGAGATGAATAATCCTGGTGCCCATAACCAAGCGGCTGCCACACTGAGGGAGCCTTGAAATGTGCCAAGTTCACGTCTTGCTACCAAGAAGGAAGTCTTGTTATCGTTGTATCCTCGACTAAAGTAGTGAGTCATCGCGAACGCAAACAATCCATACACAAGCAAAATGCTGATCCCCGTCGAGGGAGAAAATAGTGGGAATAATGTATTAATATCCATGTTGCAATTATATATTAATTTACAGTCTTGGCCAAGAGTTTTTTTAAATTTAAATTAATTTTTCTACTTGTGGTTTCATATGTCGCCAAACTGTACCATCTTTTACTTCTTGCAGTGTCCAGTTAGCATATGCAAGATCATGTAACCATTGTGTACGATCAGGCATAACAGGATTTTCAATTTGTTTCAAATCATTTGATCCTATATCCCAAGCAAGACACAAATCTGAAGTTAGAAACACAGGCACACCGTATGTGGCGGCATCAACTGCGGCAGTTGAATTGTGTGTGACTACACAATGTATATTGTTTAATTCTTCTAAGAATGTCCATCTGTAACCTTCAAACATTCCGCCACCTCTTGTCATGTCTGCTATTTTGATTTGTGGATGTCGTTTGCGAATATCCTCTGCACACTTGTCAGCATGATTAGGATGTGGTCGCAACATTAATGGTCTATCTGTGACACCTTTGAGTTGTTCAACAACTTCATCAACCCATACATAAGGATCTTTTTGTGCCATGGACCAATTGTCTTTAGGTTGTGTACACAACAAAATATATTTGCCTTCTTTACGCCATGGTCTTTCATCTATGTTAAAAGTTGATTTAATTTTTTGCCATCTATCACCTGGTGAATTTTTGTTAAGAAAATTGCCATTACGCATCGGTGACCACAATCCACACCTAAAATAATGCTGTTCAGGCACACTGGCACGATTACCAAACGATGTCCATAGGCCGCCATCAAACACAATAGGTACTCCACCATGCTGTTCCATGTGTTGTCTAATTTTGCGTCTGTTGCCTTTAAGGAAATCTCCTGCATTGTCTGGCCCATAACCAAAATGCACAGCAACTTTTTCTTTGGGTGGTCCCATCCATTTTTCTTTGTCTGGATTACCTTCAATCCAAATAGGCTCGTCTCCCACAGCGGCAATGCCCTCTCGCCATGCTTTCATCATTTCAAATGAAGCACCTTTGCCTCTGCGTTTTACAGTGTTTCGGAAAATTTCTACTTTCATATATGCGTATTTAAATACTCGTACATATGGCACGTTCAATCACGGTAATTACAACATTTTCTGACAACGGTTGGAAAGAGTACGGAAAACGATTTGTTGACACATTCGTACAGCATTGGCCTATTGATATTAAATTAAAAATTTATTGTGATTCATTACCACGAGAATACCCAAATTCTGTGAACATAGAATGGGTAATTTTGAACGAAGTTTGCCCAGATTTAGTTGCATTCAAACAACGTCACAAAGACAATCCACATGCACATGGTTTGCGGCCAGATGGTAAAAAGAAATCATATTTGTGGGACGCGGTGAAGTTTGCTCATAAATCATATTGTGTATCACATGCGGCTCTCAATAGCACAACAGATTTAATTATCTGGTTGGATGCAGACGTTGTTACCCACTCAGCTGTACCATTTAAATTTATTGAGAGCCTGTTACCCCAAGACAACTACTGTGCTTACCTAGGTAGAGAAAAAATTTATCCAGAGTGCGGATTTGTGGTGTACAATACTAAATCAGAATACAATACAATTTTCATGCAGGATTGGCAAGACCTGTACAACACAGACAGTTTGCTAAAAGAAATAGAATATCATGATTCATATCTGTTTTGGCAGTTGGTCAAGAAACATACTGCCAACGGAATGAAAACAACAAATTTATCAGAAGGACATCCACACAGACCTGGAGTTCATGTGTTCATTAATTCACCATTGGGCAGATACATGGATCATCTCAAAGGCAAACGTAAAAAAGATGGACATTCGAAATCATCAGATATCTATTATCATCATGATAGTGATTATTGGAAAAAGTTAAAATGAAACTGAATGTCATCAACAACCAGCATGGTGTTGATTCGAAAGCATGGTACACTCTAAGACCATTACAAAAATACATGGATTCTGAAGGGATTCCTACTATGTGGGGATTAGGTGTAGGCAACTATGATCGTTGTTTAAATCTAAAAAATAACAAACAGCCATGGTTGTTTTGTGATATGCCTTATTGGAATCGTTGGGATCCACGTGCACCGCATGACAATTATTCATGGAGAATTATACACAGCGACATACACATTACTAAGATTTTGTCTGATGTATCTGATGAAAGAATACAACATATCCAATTAAAAGATTGGCGAGACAAAGGTGAATATATTTTGTTAGCACCATCATCTGTAACCATAAACTCTTTTATAGGACAAAGAAATTGGGAACAAGAAACTGTTGCTTTTTTAAAAACAAAAACAGACATGCCAATTAAAATAAGACACAAGCCACGTAAAAATGGCAAGAGTGGTCCTGCTTATGCTGACATACCATTGCATGAAGATCTTAAGAATGCCACTTGTGTAGTAACTTCATGTTCAATGGTTGCTATCGATGCTGTTATAGAAGGCATTCCAGTTTATTGTCATCCTAGATGTGCGGCGACGCCAGTTGCACAAACAATAGAAAATTTTGGGGATCCTATTTTTAGTCAGGATCGAAAAGATTGGTTGTCTACTCTCAGTTGGCATCAATACACTCAAAAAGAAATTGAATCAGGAATGTTTGAATCAATGTTTAAACAGATGTACAACTTATGAAAATGTATCCTAAAGAATCTGACTGGTGTAATAGTTTTGCCAATTGCAAATCTTACATAAAACAATTCAAAACTGCCCTTGATATAGGTGCAAGAGCAGGAGAATTTGCATACTATTTGAATGACTTTAGTGCTGTCCACAGCTTTGAATTTAGAGATAAAAGAAAAGCATATTTCGAAAGATGCATCAACAAAAAGAAATTCATGTATTATCAAGTAGGCATAAGTGACCATAATGGGTTTGAGTACACTACCTCGCATAAAGTAGGAAGGATAAAAGGCCGTGGTGACTTAAAAGTTCCTACAAGAACTATAGATTCATACAACTTTGAATCAGTAGATTTTATTAAGTTAGATGTTGAAGGACATGAATATAAATGTATTCAAGGCGCTGAACAAACAATTAAAAAATTTACTCCTGTGATAATCATAGAACAAAACAAAGATGATTTTTCTGCAAGTGAATTGTTAAAACAATGGGGATATAAAATTGTACACGAAATGCATTTAGGTAATATGTTGCATGACTTTATAATGGTAAAATCATGAGATGTGTTAAGACAATGCGTAGACGTACAGAGAAAATTGTTGAAGCATGGGCAAAAGGCACTAGTGGAAACATAATCAATCCTATATCCAATAACCAGAATATGCCAAATGATGATTATTTCTTCTTTGGTATTTTGCGTGGATCCGGCGACATGATGAAACGTGCCAACTCTTATTATTTTGCCGACCACGCATACTTTAAGGCAGGCCACGACAAAGTTCCTGCTTGGTATAGAGTTACCAAAAATGCACATGTGAACAGTGATCTAAAGGACTTTCCTAAGGATCGTTATGAAAAGAATTTCTTCCGCACATTAAAACCATGGCGTACCACAGGAAGCAAAATAGTAGTCTGTCCGCCCACCGGTGCAGTCGAGTGGTACTTTGATAGTCATGATTGGTTAGAGACATCAATTAAGACCTTAAAACAACACACAGACCGTGAAATAGTAGTCAGAGACAAGCCTATGAATCCGCAAGTATCAGAGAAAAATGGTATTACTACATTGAGTGGATTTAACAAAAACAAAGACCAAAAACCACTTGCAGAAGACCTGGCCGATGCATGGGCTGTTGTAACATTTAATTCATCAGTGGCCATCGATGCAGTGTGTGAAGGTATACCAGTTTTTTGCGGTAAAGAATGTTCTGCGTACCAAGTTGCCGAACATGATCTATCCAAGATAGAAACTCCACGTTATGCTGATAGAGAACCATGGTTATGGCATTTGGCGTACAGTCAATTTACATTAGAAGAAATGGCTAGTGGATATGCTTACGAATTTTGCACATCATAAACTTGTGCCCATGATCGCATCATCCATGCAATAACACGAGTCTTTTTTTGTTCCCAATTTTCCATTGATATCTCATTTTTTAGACAATCATTTTTGTCCATATACGTCATAGCAAATTTTTGTAGGTCAGGCATATCGGCCAACCAATATACCAAAGGCACAGTCCAACCTGTTTTCATCTTATCAATAATGTAATCAGGCATATGTCCGCGATACGCAATTTTTGTAGGTAATTTTGTATCAGATTTATTTTTACCTATTTTATGATCTGAATGCATATCCATACAGTATTTCATAAAACGTTTTGTTGCCAATGGAAATCTGCCTTCCATGCCGAACTGCATTCCAAATTTGTCATTGCGTGAAAAGAACTCTTCCGGCACTTGTGTAACACAATCCACAGCCATGTATGAATTTACAGGATCTGCAGGATTCCATAATTGTTCAGGTATTGTCTTGCATAATTCTTCATGAATATCTCTAGGATCAACTTTACTTGTAAGTTGTACTGGACGTTTTATTCTGTGCATCCATTTCCATATCATGTCTCTAAAATCTTTTGGTGGATTATTTTTAAGTTTCCAATACTTAGGATATCCTCCTAGGAGTTCGTCGCCCATGTCACCTGCCATTGTAACCACAACACCTTGATTGCTTAAAAATTTATTAGTGTCGTAATACATAGGAATACTCATATTGTACACTGGTTGTTCCATAGTGTGCATAGACTTCTCCCAACAATCTTTAATAGTTTGTGGTGTTACTTTTACTCGGTGATGTCGAAATCCAAAGTCTTCAGCAAATCGTTTTGCACAATTGGCATCATCATTATGATCTTCGCCTATTCTAACATTAGGATCCATTTCGTTTGTGAATGAATCTACTTCGCCTAATATTTTCTTTAGTTCATATGCAACTAATGTAGAGTCCAGTCCGCCTGATAAAAATACACCAAATTTTCGCATACCTAAGGTACACATTTTCACTGTTTCATGTGCTTCGTGTCTAAACTGTTCAGCATTAAATTTTGACTTAGATGTTGGAACAATTATTTGTTTACTAGAACCTATAAATCTTTTATTAGCAACATCATACACCAGTGTTTCGCCCGGCATAACTTTTTTAATATTTTTAAACAATGTGTTACGAGTTGCATTTATTCCGGAGTAACTCATTGCGGCGGCGGCAAAATCATCTATACATCTACCATTTGGCACTTTGTCTATTATGCCTTTTATTTCTGATCCAAACACAAGTCCTTGTGGAATTTCAGCATAGTATAAAGGTTTTATTCCTACATGATCTCGCGATAGTATCAAGTGTTTTGTTGCTTTACGATAATATGCGTAGGCATGCATTGAATCAATTTTTTCATTAACTGTTTCATATGGCATTGTGCCAAGTGCATGTGACAAGTATTCTGTATCACAAGTTGTTTGCGGAATCCAATCTGTTTCTTTTATTAGATCTGCATAGTTGAATATTTCACCGTTGTAAGTTAATACACCATGCTTTGTTTCAACTGGTTGTTTACCTTGTGCAGGTTCCGATGTGATTGCTAGTAAGTTGTGTCCTAGACTGATGTCATCATCATACCAAATGCTGTTGCCGTCTGGACCCCTGTGCGAACACTGTCTTATATAAGAGTTTATAAAATCTGGATTACGTTCTGTTATTCCGTATATGCCACACATTTATTTCCCCATTTTTGCACCGGTATATCTACCTATTATGTTGACGCTCCATCTTGGAAATTGCTTTCCGTATCTCGGTTCAACTGAATGTATAGCATAACGTTTATTAAGGAATAATGCAACTGTATTATTTTTGTAAGGAGCAGTCCT
>JADHQX010000065.1 GCA_016777745.1 Candidatus Pelagibacterales bacterium | reverse complement strand
TAATGTTTGTAGCCACAGAGGATTTAAGCTTTTAGACAAACCATGTACTTTAAAAAATGTAATAAGATGTCCTTATCATTCATGGTCATATGACTTTAAAGGAAACCTAATAGCCACCCCCCATATAGGAGGATTAAACATTCATAATTCAGATAAATTTGAAAAGAATCGAAGCAATTTAAAAGAAGTAAGATCAAAAATATGGATGGATATTATTTTTGTAAATATTAATGCAAATGAAATTGATTTTGAAGATTATATTAAACCACTTGAACAAAGGTGGTCTAAATTTATAAACTACGAAGATCAAAAATTACTAGTTCACTCTAAAGATTATGGTTCTTTTAATTTAGAAGTTAATAGCAATTGGAAATTTGCTATAGAAAACTATTGTGAAAGTTATCATCTACCAACTATTCATCCAGAATTAAATAAAGTATCAAATATTAATGATCATTATCATATTCAAGGATTACCAAA
Source organism: Candidatus Pelagibacterales bacterium (assembly GCA_016777745.1). The sequence goes on along the minus strand of JADHQX010000065.1, from coordinate 6,664 downwards.
TCGATTTGCAGGACAGGGTAGTAAAAAATATGAGCAACCAGTAAAGGGAAATAAAAAATTTGATACATTTAAAAATTGGGATAAAAATTCACTTAAAAATTCTGAATATATTGCGTTATTTCCAAATGTAATGATTGGTTTGCATCTTGATCACTTTTATGTGTTTTGGTTAGAGCCACTTGCAGTAAATAAAACAAAAGAACATATGCAAATGTATTATGTTGGTGATAAAAGTGCTAATGGAGCAGAGCTTAAAGAATTAAGAAAAGAAAATGCAAGATTTTGGAAAGAGGTTATGTTGGAAGATATAAGTGCAATTGAAGGAATGCAAGCAGGAAGGGGTTCACCAGTTTATAATGGAGGAAATTTTTCACCAGTTATGGACCAGCCCACACATCAATTTCATAAATGGGTAGCAAATAGTTTATTATAAAAATGAAAAATATTTTTATTACTGGTACTGCTGGATTTATTGGTTTTCATTTAGCAAAGTTATTATTGAAAGAGGGTTTTAGAGTTCATGGTTATGATTCTATTAATGATTATTATGATGTAAATATAAAACATGCTCGTCAAAATATTTTGTTAAAAGATAAAAATTTTTCAACTACTAAAGGCTTGCTCGAAGATAATCATAAACTAAACGAGATAGCAGATAAATTTCAACCTGATGTAATTATTCATCTAGCAGCTCAAGCAGGGGTTCGTTACAGCTTAGAAAATCCACGGGCTTATATCAATTCAAATATAATTGGCACATTTAATGTAATGGAGTTAGCTAAAAAGCATAAAGTAAAACATCTATTAATGTCCTCCTCTTCTTCAGTTTATGGTGCAAATACAGAAATGCCTTTTACAGAAAATGATAAGGTCGATACACAACTAACAATTTATGCCGCCACAAAAAAATCAAATGAAAGCATGGCACATTCCTATTCTCATTTATGGAAAATACCAATTACTATGTTTCGTTTTTTTACAGTTTATGGTCCATGGGGAAGACCTGATATGGCATATTTTAAATTTGTGTCATCAATTTTAAATAATAAACCAATTGATATTTATAATAATGGGGAAATGTATAGAGATTTTACCTATATTGACGATTTGGTTAATGGAATTAAATTATTAGTAAATTGCATCCCTAATAATAAAAAAATTTCTAAAAATGATAGTTTGTCTCCAGTTGCACCCTTTAGAGTGGTAAATATTGGAAATTCTGAGAAAATAAAATTAATTGATTTTATTAATGCAATTGAAGAAAGTCTTAATAAAAAAGCAACTAGAAATTATATGCCAATGCAAAAAGGAGATGTAACTGAAACTTGGGCTGATGCGTCTCTATTACAAAAATTAACAAATTATAAACCAAAAACTAATTATAAAGATGGAATTAAAAATTTTGTTAAATGGTATCGTAAACACTATCAATGTTAATTATTAATATTGATTTAAACATTAAAAAATTAACAGCTATTTAATTCATACTGGCTTTTTATTTAAAATTATAAATAATAACTGAACTTATTTTAATTATGCTGTAAAGTAGTATGTAGGTTTTTATGGAATCAATTCTTGTTACAGGAGGAGCCGGTTATGTGGGCTCGTGTTTATTACAGGAGCTCTTATCTAAAGGATATAAAGTTACTTGTGTAGACAATTTAATTTTTGGTGGTGATAGTTTATTGAGTATATGGCATGATAAAAACTTCACTTTTTATAAGTGTGATATTAATAACACTGTGCAATTCTATAAAATTTTGTCCAACAACCAATTTGATGCAATAATTCACTTAGCAGCGATAGTTGGAGACCCAGCTTGTAAATTATATTCAAATTTAGCAATTAAAACAAATTGGGAGTCGAGCAAATGGTTATTTGATGAGTGTAAAAAACTAGGCATTAAAAAATTTATATTTGCATCAACTTGCAGTAATTATGGAAAAATGGAGGGTTCAAGTGCATATGTAGATGAAAATTCAAAATTAGCTCCAGTTTCACTTTATGCAGAATTGAAAGTAAAATTTGAAAAATACATTTTAAATCAGCAAAATAAAAGTAGCAGTTTTACACCAACATCTCTTCGTTTCTCTACTGTTTATGGCCTTTCTCCTAGAATGAGGTTTGACTTAACTGTAAACGAGTTTACTAAAGAACTTGCACTTGGAAAAGAATTGTTAATATTTGGAGAACAATTTTGGAGACCTTATTGTCATGTTAAAGATTTTTCTAACGCTTTTATTACTGTATTAAATTCATCACATGAAAAAACTGGATACAATGTTTTTAATGTAGGAGACACAAAAGAAAACTACACAAAACAAATGTTGGTCAATGAAATTAAGAAAGTTTTACCTAATGCTAAAATTAAATATGTAAAAAAGAATGAAGACCCTAGAGACTATAAAGTAAACTTTGATAAGATAAAAAATGAACTAGGCTTTAAGATTACTATGAAAGTAATTGATGGTATTCATGAAATTAAACGTGTAATTCAAGAAGAATTAATTAAAGATCCTGAGAATCAAAAATACTATAACACTCCTCATGAATAATAATAAAAAAAATCAAATTTTAGAATCAATTAACTTTATTAAAAAAACACATAATACTAATAAATTTATACCATTGCATGAACCAAGATTTATAGGTTTAGAAAAAAAATATTTAAATGAATGTGTAGATTCTACATTTGTTTCATCAATTGGAAAATTTGTTGATAAATTAGAGAAAAAAATTGCAAAATATACTGGTGCAAAACATGTCATTGCCACTAACAATGGTACTTCAGCCCTTCATATATCTTTAATATTAGCTGGAGTTGAACAAGACAATGAGGTAATTACTCAACCATTAAATTTTATAGCATCATGTAACGCTATAACTTATTGTAAAGCAAATCCAATATTTGTTGATGTTGATAGAGATACTATGGGTTTATCACCTGAGTCGTTAGCATCATTTTTAGAAAAAAATACCAAAATTATAAACAAAAAATGCATTAATAAAAAAACAAAAAAAATAATTAAAGCATGTGTGCCTATGCATACTTATGGACACCCATGCCGAATTGATAAAATCAAAAAAATACTTAAGAGGCATCATATATTTTTAATTGAAGACGCTGCAGAAAGTTTAGGTAGCTTTTACAAAAATAAACATACAGGTACATTTGGAAAGCTAGGTGTTATTAGCTTTAATGGTAATAAGATTATAACAGCTGGTGGTGGAGGTTGTATTCTCACAAATGATAAAATACTTGCAAAAAAAGCAAAGCATTTAAGTACTACTGCAAAGGTACCTCATAAATGGGATTTTTATCATAACATGGTTGGATATAATTACCGTATGCCAAACTTAAATGCCGCTTTGTTGCTAGCGCAATTAGAAAATTTAAACTTTTTTTTAAGAAATAAACGTGAATTAGCAAAAAAATATAAAGATTTTTTCAAATTTACTAACTTTACTTTTTTTGAAGAGATAAAATTTTGTAAATCAAATCACTGGTTAAATGTAATAATTTTAAAAAACAAAACTATTCGTGATCAATTTCTTAAGTTAACAAATTCAAACGGTATAATGACAAGACCACCTTGGATATTAATAAACAAACTTCCGATGTTTAAAAACGCGCAATGTGACAATTTAAAAAACTCTAAATGGTTATTTGAACGTGTAGTTAATATACCTAGTAGTGTAACGCTATGAAAAATATTATATTGATTGGTGGTGGTGGTCATTGTAAGTCAGTAATTGATGTTATTGAGCAAGAAAAAAAATATAAAATTGCTGGAATAGTAGATAAGCCAAAATATTTAGGTAATACAGTTTTAGCATATAATGTCATTGGTAATGACTCAGATTTAGATTTATTAGCCAAAAAATTTAAATATGCCATTATAACAATTGGTCATATTAAATCACCTTATCTTAGAATAAAATTATTTAAACTAGCAAAAAAAGCTGGTTTTACTTTACCTTCTATTTTTTCTCCAAATTCATATGTTTCTAAGCATTCCAAAATTGGAAATGGCACTATAATTATGCATCATGCAATAGTTAATGCCAACACATATATTGGCGAAAACTGTATTATAAATTCTAAAGCATTGATTGAGCATGATTGCTCAATATTAAATCATTGCCATATATCTACAAATACAACTATTAATGGTGGGGTAAAAATTGGCTCGGAGTGTTTTATTGGAAGCAATGTAACAACAAAAGAAAATATCAAAATTAAGAAAAAAAGATTTATTAAAGCTGGAACTATACTTAAATGAGCGTGTTTATAATTGCTGAGGCAGGAGTTAATCATAATGGTTCACTTGATTTAGCAAAAAAATTAATTGATACAGCATGTTCCGCAGGAGCAGATGCTGTTAAATTTCAAACATTTAAAGCAAAAAATTTAGCAACCAAAAGCTCTCAAAAAGCAGCGTATCAAAAAGAAACAACTAATAAAGAAGAGACGCAGTTTGACATGCTTAAAAAATTAGAACTTAATAAGAAAGAACATGAAGAACTTATTTCTTATTGTGTTAATAAAAAGATTATTTTTTTATCTTCTCCATTTGATATTGAAAGTATTGATTTATTAAATGACCTAGGTTTGAAAATATTTAAAATTCCAAGTGGTGAGATTACAAATCTACCCTATCTTAAACATATAGGAAAGCTAAATAAAAAAATAATCCTTTCGACTGGAATGTCAAACATGGATGAGGTTAAAAATGCATTGGATGTTCTAATTAATTCAGGAACTAAAAAAAATGATATCATAGTTTTACATGCTAACACTGAGTATCCAACACCAATGAGGGACGTAAACCTAAGAGCAATGGTTTCTATTGGAAAAGAATTAGGTATAAAATTTGGATACAGTGATCATACACTAGGAATAGAAGTTGATATAGCTGCTGTTGCAATGGGTGCGACTTGTATAGAAAAACATTTTACTTTAGATAAGAATATGGAAGGTCCAGACCATAAAGCTAGTCTTGAACCATATCAGTTAAAAGAAATGGTAAGAGCTATTAGAAACATAGAAATTGCACTTGGCGATGGAATTAAAAAACCCTCTCAAAGTGAGATACTAAATATAGAAATTGTGAGAAAGTCAATAGTAGCAAAAACCATAATAAAAAAAGGTGATGTTTTAAACAAAAGTAATTTAGCAATAAAAAGACCTGGAGGAGGGTTATCCCCAATGCATTGGGATAAAGTTGTAAACACTAAAGCACAAAAAGATTATCAAGAAGATGAGTTTATATGAGTATAAGAAAAATATGTGTAGTAACAGGCTCACGTGCAGAATATGGTTTGTTATATTGGCTTCTAAAGGAAATAGAAGCTGATAAAAAATTAGAACTTCAACTGCTTGTTACAGGAATGCATCTAAGCCCAGAGTTTGGATTAACTTATAAGGAAATTGAAAAAGATTTTAGAATTAAAAAAAAAATAAATATAAATTTATCATCAGATACTGCCAAAGGTATCTCTAGGTCTATGAGTATAGCCCAATCATCTTTTTCATTAGCTTATAATCAATTAAAACCAGATATTTTATTAGTCTTAGGTGATAGATATGAGATTTTAAGTGCGACTACCTCTGCTATGATTGCAAGAATTCCTATCGTGCATATTCATGGTGGCGAAGCAACTGAAGGTTTGATTGATGAAGCTATTCGCCATTGTATAACAAAAATGAGTCACATCCATTTTACAGCTACAAAAGAATATTCTAGAAGAGTAATACAATTGGGTGAGCATCCTAAAAAAGTTTTTAATGTTGGCGGGATGGGAATTGAGAGTATAAAGAGATTAAAATTATTAAGTAAAAAAAAATTTGAAAAATCAATTAATTTTAAATTAGGAAGTAAGAATATTTTAGTTGTTTTTCACCCTGTAACTCTAGATAAAAATAAATCAAAAAAACAATTTCAAGAACTTCTGAATGCTTTATCTGATTTGAAAGATACAAATATTATTTTTACTAAAGCAAACAGTGATACAGACGGAAAAATTATAAATAAAATGATTGACAAATTTATAAAAAAGAGTCCAACAAAATTTTTTGCAACACCCTCATTTGGGCAACTTAAATACTTAAGTGCTTTACAATATGTAGATTTTATTATTGGTAACAGCTCAAGTGGTTTGCTTGAGGCACCAAGTTTTAAATTGGCTTCAATAAATATTGGTGATCGACAGAAAGGTAGAATCAAAGCACGAAGTATAGTTGATTGTCTACCCAATAAAAAAAGTATAAGTAAAGCTATTAATATTGTTTATTCAAAAAAATTTAAAAATTCTCTAAAAAAAGTTAAAAATCCTTATTATAAGAATGGATATCCTAGTAAAAAAATTGTTAAAGTTTTAAAAACTGTACAATTAGTTAATATTTTAAAAAAAAAATTTTTTAATATTAAATTTGATATATGAAAATCATATTTATTGGTACTATAAAATTTTCAAGAAAAGTACTTCAAAAATTAATAGATCTCAATGCTCAGGTCGTTGGAGTTTGTACTAAAAAAAAGTCTGAATTTAATAGTGATTATGAAGATCTAAGCCCATTGTGTAAAAAAAACAACATACCATTTAAATATATAGATAAAAATTTTTTAAATGATGATTGCAATTGGATTAGATCTTTTAATCC
>JADHQX010000064.1 GCA_016777745.1 Candidatus Pelagibacterales bacterium | reverse complement strand
ACAAAAGAGGCAAGTTTTTTATTGATTGAATTTTTTGAAGAAGATGCGCCAAAAGCTATAATTTTATTCATTATTTATTTAGGTGTGATCCATCACAATATCCATCAGGATTTTGTGTGTTTCCACATCCACATTTTGGTCTATTTGAATTCATATTACAAAGTTTTTAGGTTTATTGCAAGTTCTATATCATCATAAATTAATTTATCTCCTAGATTTTCAAAAAATGTTCCTGATCTAAACTTTACTTCATATTTAGATCTGTCAAAAACTAGATTTGCTTTCCATCCATCACTAGAATTTAACATTTCAAATTCAACTGGATGGGTGAAAGTCTTTATTGTTAGCTCTCCTGAAACCAACCATTTCCCCTCAGCAATAGATTCTGAACTTATTATTGATAGAAGAGCTGTTGGGTGTGATTCGACAGAAAAGAAATCATCTGATTTTAAATGAGCTTCTAATCTTGGTCTTCGCTCTTCAGGTAAATCCTGATTGTCAATTGTTGTCATGTCAACAACAAATTCTCCACCAGTAATCAAACCACCACTTACTTCAAATTGCCCTGAAGCAAAGTAAATATTTCCAAAATGTAAAGAAGTTGTGATTTCTTTTCCTGTCCATACAATAACACTTTGGTCTGTATTTAGAGTATAAGTAGCATCAGAAATTTGTTGTGCAGTATCTATGCTTGACTCTGATTGACTTGTGTTGAAGTTACAAGAGGAAAGAGCTGTAAACATTAATAAAGTAAATATTTTTTTCATTTGTTTAGGTTTTTAGTAAAGCTAGAAAAATCGATTATTAAGGTTGATCAAAAAGCTAACTTTAATGATTATTTAACGTATATCTATTTTATATTTAAAAGTTATTTATACTTTTGAATAGCAATTATATCAATTATTAAATTAAAAAGTAACTTGTTACCTAAAAGTAACTAATATAAAATAGTATTACGGATGTAACTAATGGAAAAAAAAATTAAAATATGTGCTGTGTCTGGATTTACATCAATGCTTGGGGGTAAATGGAAATTAATAATAATAGACAGATTAAGAAAGAGGAAGGTCCTTCGATTTGGGTTTTTAGCTGCAAGCATTGATAATATTTCAAGAAAAGTATTGACCGATCAGTTAAAAGAACTTGTAAAGGACAATCTAGTTATTAGAAAACAATATAATGAGATACCTCCAAGAGTTGAATATTCACTAACAGAAAAAGGTGAGGGTTTGTGTGATGTGTTTAAAAGCATTGATAAATGGATGAATGTTAAATAAACTTTACATTTTAAAAGTATAGTTTGTTTTACATTAGTGAATAATTTTATACAATGTAAAGCTTGTTTTACAAAATATTATGTTATATTTGTAAAGTTAATTTTACATATGTTAGTAAACAGAGTTAAGGATTTCAGAAAAGGCATCAATCTAACCCAAGAGGAGCTTGCGTCAAAAGCAAGCGTAAGCAGGCAAACCATTATTTCAATTGAGAAAAACAAATTTGTGCCTGGCTTAGATGTTGCAATGAAGATATCAAAATCACTAAACACACCTATTGATAAACTTTTTTATTTTGTATAAATGGAAAAAATAGATGCTGTTATAACCTGGGTTGACGGCTCAGACCATAAATATCAACTAAAACACCATGGCTTTCTTAAACAAAGAGGTGATTTTAAAAAACAATACCTGCAGGCTGACGAGATTGATTTTTGCGTCTTATCCATTATAAAATATGCTCCGTTTATAAGAAAAATATTTATCGTAACTGATGGACAGGCTCCTGATTTAATTGAAACAAAGAAGCTTGCCACTTTAGACAAGATTAAGATTGTTGATCACAAAGAGGTGTTTTCTGGGCTTGAAGACTTTTTGCCCACATTTAACATCAGATCAATTGATGCTGTTCTATATAAAATAAAAGGTCTTTCAGAAAAGTTCATATACTTCAATGACGATATGTTTTTAATAAAAGAGAGCAAGCCCGATGACTGGTTTGTTGATGATAAGGCTGTTTTAATAGGAAACTGGGCCAAAACATATAATATTCAACCTTTAAAAAAAATAACACAACTTTTCAAAAGCGCCCTTAAAAGCAGGCCTAGCTATAACAGCGCGCAGTCAAATGCAGCAAACATAGCCGGGTTTAATAAAAAGTATTTTAAGTCTTACCACTGTGGAAGGCCACAGATGAAATCTGTTATCAAAAATTTTTACGAGAATAACCCTGAAATCCTTAAAAGACAATTGAGTTATAAGTTTAGAAATAACAATCAATATATGCCCTACAGTCTTTGTTGGCATCTTTTAATTAAACAAGGGCGATATGAGTCCGCAGACAAAAACAGACTAATAGAGATTGAAAAAATACGGAATCTAGGACCTGAAAAACTTAAAAGGATTTTACTTGATCTTGATAGGAATATAACAGCGCGGTTTTTAAATATTCAAGACCTGAATTTTGCTTCAAAAGAAACTGTTAAGGTTTTTAAAGATTGGTTTAGAAACAAACTGTCTGAATAAAACTAAATTGTTTTTATCACCTCTATGACCTTGTCTATTTCCTTTTTAGTGTTATACAAAGAAATCCCAAGCCTGGTAACGCCACCCTTGCTCTCCAATCCTAGCTTCTGTATTGCTTTAAGTGCATAAAAATGACCATCCCAGGCACATATGTTTTTATTAGCTAGCTTTTTACAAACCTCTTGAGCAGATAAACTGTCATGAACAAAAGAAACTGTTGGTGTTCTTTTTTTACTTAAAAAATTCGGCCCAACCACAGTTATTTTTTCAAGGTGTTGAAGCGAATCATAAAGATATTTTGCAAGCTCAAATTCATGACTACTTATTTTTTGATATGCACTTTCAAGCTTTTCTCTTAAAGACGCTCCTTCTCCAATAGATGATATAAATTCAATTGCCGATGCTACTCCTGAGCAAGCAGCATGATTTAAGGTTCCTGTCTCTATATTATAAGGAGCTGCCTGATCCTGTACAATAAGTCTGTCCGTGTTCAAGCTTTCTAGTAGGCCAGGTCTAGAATAAAGAAAGCTAACGTGAGGCCCATAAAACTTATATGCAGAGCACAACATGAAATCACAACCTAACTCTTGAACATTTATTGAAAAGTGCGGTGCATAATGAACTGCATCTAGAAGAAAAAGACAATTCTTATTTTCTAAATACTTTCCAACCTTAATAAAATCATTAAGCGTACCTAGCGCATTGGAAGACATCCCCATGCAAACCATTACTGTTTTGTCATTAATTTTATTCTTAAAATCTACATAGTCTAGAACACCTGTTTCTAATAGCTCAACTTCTATAAGCTTAACGCCCACCTCCTCTAAAACCCTCCAAGGGCCTCTGTTTGCTTCATGGTCTAGCTCAGTGATTATCACCTCATCACCTTCTTTAAATTTTCTTGACAAAGCTCTGGCAAGGCTATAGTTTAAAGTTGTCATATTTTGCCCAATAGATATTGTGTTTGGACCTTCAGAGCCAAATAAATCTGAAACCCTTGCTCTTAAACCATCCATCATAAAATCAGTTTCTTTACTCGTGGCAAATTCACCATGTGTGTTTGCGTTTGATCTAATATAATACTGTGAAATTCCTTCAATTACCTGAATGGGAACCTGAGTTCCTCCAGGGCCATCGAGATATATAATCTGATTGTTGTTTTTATCCACCCTGTTTAATGAAGGAAAGTTCTCTCTAATTTTTTCTGAATTTATCATATAGTAAATTTAATATAGTTTTTTATAGGTTGTTATAAAAGTTCATTCCAGAAAAAGTAATGTAGGCCCAGACTAAGTATCTGATTCCTTTTCCTATCAAAATCCATAACGTAACGCTTATTGGGTTTGTTTTAAAAAGCCCAAGGCCTACAGCGAGCGGATCTCCTATTATAGGAATCCAGCAAAAAAAGGCAAGTGGAGCACCCCACCTATCAACGTTAGGCTTAAGTCTTTCAAGCGTTGAGGCTTTGATTTTTAAATGCTTTTCTATTAAGTCCCATTTTCCAATCCAGCCAATATAGTAACATGAGAGTCCTCCAAGCCAATTTCCAATTGTTGCAACCAACAATACTGTCCCAAGGTTATATTGATTTACTATCATTAAGCTCAAAAGAGCTTCGGAAGATAGAAAAGGAATGATGGTGGCAGCAAGAAAGCTGGCAAAAAAAAGCCCTAAATATCCCCACTCTGCAAAACTCTCCATAAAAGATTATTCCTCTATTTTCCAAAAAGCTATTCCTCCGGCTTGTTTTCCAATTTTTAAAGAGCTAACTATCTTGGCTTTTTTTAGATCTATTACGTCTACAAGTCCTGGCTCGCCTCCAATACCTTCAACGGTAACAAAAGCAAACTTACTGTCAGGGGAAATCACAACTCCATGTGTAACGCTAGAGTTATTTTCAACAACAGACTGTTTTTTTTTGTCAATTTCCCAAACTAATGTTTTTGCGTCTCCTTTTAAAGTAGCTACAAGAAATTTCCCGTTTGAAGAAATGTCAATATTATAGGGCCCTTTGCCCGTATCAATTCTATCTGTAATTTCCCATAAGTCTGTGTCAATTTCAATAATTTCATTAGAGCCATTTCCCGCGACATAAACCTTTGGCTGTGTCGGATGAGGGGTTACCCATGTAGGCTTAACAGGAGAGTGATGCATTCCTTTATGGTTCATCTTACCTCCTTTATCAAGGCTTAAAGTTCTATTTACTTCTAAAGTCAAAGCGTCTACCTCAAATAGCTCGCCAGACATCATGGCTACAGAGTATTGAAATCTACCGTTTGGCGATATTCTAGACCCATGAGGCATTACTCCTGTTTGAATTTGTTTAATCTCAGTCATTGTTTCAGGGTCAACAACCGAAACGCTGCTTGGCTTCATTTCTCCGTGTAAATTAAAGTTCACGCAATAAAGCAAGCCTGTTAAGCTAGATATTTGCATTGAGGCAGGAAACATGCCTAAAGTGGTCTTATCGATTGGTCTGTTTGTGGCGGTTGAATATTTTACAACAGACCCGTATGGGTTACCATGAGCAAGAGACAGATACCAATATTCTCCCGACGGATCAACAGTTAATCCATGTGGTCCCTCAATTTCTGTTTTCATGATACCAACAGGAATTCTCTCTTCCTCAGTAATTGTTTCTCCATCAAAACTAATTAAAGAAACTGTATCGTCTGATTCTGCAGCGGCATAAAAATAATACTCTTGGCTATATCCTATAGAAACAGTAAATAAAAGAAATAATACAAGTCTACTCATTTAGTCTATTATCGGTGTTTTATTTATATACTGATTTGCCTTGGAGTTGTCCGGCTTTAATTCAGATACTTTTGACGACCCTAAACCACTATTCCAGTCAGAATAAAACACATAACCCTTGTATAGCTGAGCGCCCCAAGACATGGTTGCGTTTGGAATATAACCGTTTGATGTTCCTGTCATTATATACCCTATTTCTCTTCCCTGTCTATATAAATCTCCTAAAAGATCCCCGCTTATATCTACTATTCTCACTCCACCTCCATACATAGCAACATAAAGAATGTCGTCTTCAATCCAGTAATTATGTGAACCTTGTCCTGGAAGCTCATATTTTGCAACCTCTACAGGGTTGTCTAAGTCTGAGAAATCAACAAAGTGTAAAAACCCAGCTGTTATATTTGGGTTGTTCTCGTCAACTCCGTCAGGAAAAATTTCATCACCTAAAACTGTGTAAAATTTTCCTGTTGATTTGCTTTTGAATGGAAATGTTGCATGGTGAGCTCCTGTTGCATAATCATAATTTGCAAAGGCTACAGGGTTTGATGGCGAGCCGTCTGCTATTCCATTTCCAACGTCAACCAAATATACTCCGTCTCTCCAGTTAGAAGAGTATGCGATTCCATCTTCAATCCATACATCATGAATAGACTGTCCTTCTTTTCCCACTTCAAACATTCCTACCTCAACTGGATTTTTTGGGTCTTTAATGTTTATAACATAATATTTCTGACTTCCGCTAAGAGCGTACACATGATCGTTGTCAATAAAAACATTGTGCACCCCTCCTGTTAAATTTTTTGTGTATTCTGAAAGAATCTTTACATCATATGGGTTTGAAACATCTAGAATTATAATTCCATTTTTTCTGTCTGATGCGCCCTCTCTGCTTATAACTGAAATTCTTCCGTCTTGAGAAACCTTTACGTCATTAACTGTCCTTGCATCTACTTTAACGCTGTCAATTTTTTTAATGTTTGCAGGGTCTGTTACATCCCAAAAAAAAGATGTGCCATCTGCACCCCATGTACCGGTTACAGCATAGTCTCTTCCATCGACCCCTTCAAAAACCCAAAAATCAGAAGTGTGTTTGTCTGTTACAACTCCCTTTCCAACTTTTAGAACCTCTCTTTCAACCCCTCTTCCAACAACTTTAAGTGGTCTGGAAACCGATCTACTCCCAATGCTAGCAGAAATCAGATAATCTCCTATCACTTCTGCAACAAACTTTCCATCGCCCATTATTAACCCTGATGCTGTATTTGATTTATCAACCGCTTTTCCTGAAAAAGTATATGAAAAAGGCAGGCCTTCAATTATTTTACCCTCATTGTCATAGCCTATAGCTTCATAGTTAACTACGTCTCCTGTTCTCGCAACATCTAAACCAGCTTTAAGCTCTAGTTTGTCAACAGGGTTTTCTAAAACATTAATGGTTAAAGATGTTGAAATGTCATCAAATGAAGCTGAAAGAACAGCTTTTCCGGGTGAGATTGCCTTGACATTGTTGAAGGCGTCAATCTCAATATTATTAGAATCTGTACTTAGCTGAAAAAATTCGTTTTTTCTTGTAAAATTCATTTCATCAACAACCTCAAAATCAAGAGGAATATATGACTCTTCATATACTTTTGATGTAGAGAGTGTAATCTTTATTTCTTTAGCTTTTGGAAAATCAACCTGTACTGGAAATGTTCTGCTTAACCTTTGACCTTGCTGGCCAATACAAAGGGCAACAATTTCATGAGTTCCTGGCTCGTTAGCTCTAATTGTCCCCTCATCTCTGTTAACAGTAACAGCTTTTGCTGTACTAAAAACTCCTTTTTTGTTATAATAGATAACCGCCTGACACAGTGTTTTCTCTCCTTTTAAATTTTCGGCAAATGATGTTGG
>JADHQX010000063.1 GCA_016777745.1 Candidatus Pelagibacterales bacterium | reverse complement strand
AATGAAGTCATTTATTAATAGTCACTTCGATTAAATATTACTCAACTAGATTTGAAACATAGTCTGCAATGACTAAAGATGATGTGAGTCCTGGAGACTCCATTCCAAATAAATTCACCAAATTTTTCACCCCATGTTCCTTACTGGATTGTAGCATAAAATCACTTTTACCTTCGCCTTTATTTTTTAATTTAGGTCTGATACCAGAATATCCCGGACGAAGATCTTCTTTTTTTATAGCTGGAAGATATTTAACAATATCCTTATAGAATAAATTCACTCTAGATGGGTCAACTGTATAATTTATTTGATCTACCCACTCTACATCTGGTCCAAATCTCATTTGCATTGACAAATCTAATCCAAGATGCAGGCCTAAACTAGCTTCTGTAGGTAATGGATATATTAAATGTTTAATACCAAGCTTCTTATTAGTTTCAAAGTAATTACCTTTAGCATAATAGATTTTAGGGATTAGATCCTTGCTAAACCCATCAATTAAGCCAGTAATATTATGAGCCTCAAGACCAGCTGCATTAATTAATGAATTAGCTATAATTATTGTTCCATCTGATGAAATAATTTTGAATTTTTGACCTTCAATATGAATATCTTTAATTTCTGTATTATAGGCAATCATACCTCCATTATCCTCAAAATCGCCAATGTAAGATCGCATTAATGATTGCTGATCAACTATTCCCGTAGATTTAACTTCTAATGCTTCATAACATACTACCAATGGCTCTTTTTTATTAACGTAGTCTTTGGTAACTCTTGATATGCCAACTACCTCATTTTCTTCAGCCTTATTATAAATTGAATCTAATTTTTTAGCCTCATCTTCTGAAGTGGCTACAACAAATTTACCAACATTTATGTGAGGTACATTCTTTTTATTACAATAATCATATAAAGCTCTGTTGCCCTTGGCGCATAACTTAGCTTTCATTGAGCCGGCATCATAATAAATACCAGCATGAATAACTCCACTATTTCTTGTGCTTGTGATTGACCCAAAAGTTGTTTCTTTTTCAATAACAATTACGTCTTTTTTGCGCTGAGCTAATTCTCTAGCTATAGCTAGACCAACAACTCCAGCCCCTATGACGACTGTATCTACAGTATTATTACTCATAAATTTTTAACCATTAGAGATACTTCTTTAGTGCCTTCTTGAGTATTCAATTTGCCAACTCGTTGATAACCAATTGATATGTGAAATTTTTCCGATTCATAATTCATAGGTTTTAAATTATATTCGCATGTGATCATTTTATAATTAGATTTAATTGACTTTTCTAGGTCTAAATATAATTTTTTTCCTAAACCACTTCTTTTATATTCTTCTAGTATGGCTATACGATCAATATAGGCAAATGCACTATACCTCTCTTGAAACCATTTATAATTCAAACTTTCATATTCAAGTAAAGAATTTAGAGCTAATAAAAATCCCTGCACCTCATTATTGATTGATTGAATTAATTTAAAATATATTGAGTTTTGATGAAACCACTCAAATTGAGCCTTGGAAATTGAGTTAACTGCGGGCACTGATAACTCATTAATCTTAATTAAATCTTCTATATCTGCAACTTCAACATTTCTGATTTGATAATCCATTATTTTGTCGTCACTTTGTATGATTTTTTAAATAAATCAGGCATTCTTCTGGGCTTATAGTTTTCTAGACTTACACAGACATAATCAACATTTGATCGAAAAATAGTTTTATTGTCAGCTATCCGTATTACCTGAAAAAGTCTGCTCAGCTTGATTTTATGATCACATTGAGTAATCCAAGTTGAAATTGCTATTTCATCATCTAAGAAAAGAGAGGCTAAATATTCAATCTTATTTCGAACAACTACACAGGCACTTTTAACTTTTTTAAAATCTTCATGTGAAACGCCAAGTAAATTAGAGTGATCCCAACTCACAGCTTCGGACCAATCTAAATATACTTTATTATTAACGTGCCCAAGAATATCGATATTATCTTCAATAACCTGAAATTTTAAAATATGTGGGTTAGGAAAATCCCAAGATAATTCGTTTATTGTATACATAATTATCTCAGACTGGATGGTATGCGAAATGTAACATTCTCCTTATCTAATGTCATTTCTTCAACGTCTAGCTCATAGCTATCTTTTAATTTTTCTATAACTGACATGACTAAAATATCTGGGACTGATGCACCGGATGAAATACCTATTGATTTATAGTTTTTATATTCATCTACATTAAGACTTTTTGCATCTTCAATTAAATCAGACTTTAAACAACCTGAATTTTTTGCAACTTCTACTAGTCTATTTGAATTTGATGAATTATTTGATCCTACTATAATGAACGCATCACATGCACTTGCAAATTCTTTAACAGCATTCTGCCTATTAGTAGTTGCATAGCAGATGTCTTCTTTTGGAGAACATTCAATATGAGGAAATTTCTTCTTCAATTCTTTTATTATCATACTAGTATCTTCAACTGATAATGTAGTTTGAGTAATATAGGCAATCTTATCATTTTTTAATTTAAGATTTTCAACATCTTTAATATTTTCAACTAAGGTAATTTTTTCTTCTGGGACTTGGCCCATAGTTCCCTCTACTTCTGGGTGGTTTTTATGTCCTATTAAAATTAAATCATATCCACGATTATAAAATTTTAGAGCTTGAATATGTACTTTAGTAACGAGTGGACAAGTTGCATCTATAATTTCATTTTTTTTCTCTTTAGCCTGATTAGTAATTTTTTTAGATACCCCATGAGCTGAAAAAATTAAAGGTCTATCATTAGGTACATCATTTAAATCTTCAATAAAGATTGCACCCTTATCCTGCAGTTCATCAATTACATGCTTATTATGAACAATTTCATGCTTAACATAAACAGGTGCCCCATATTTTTCTATAGTAAGCGTTACAGTATCCACTGCTCTTGTTACTCCAGCACAAAACCCTCTTGGTGCAATGAGATAAATTTTCTTTTTCATAAATAATTGATAAGTATCTATTAATATTTCAATTTATATATTGTTAAATATTAAATTAGTAAAATATTTAAACTCTTACTTCTTGATTGTGAATTTTTTGAAAAAGATCTGCATCCAATTTTATATATTGATTAGTCAATACATCTGCAAAATAAAGCTCATCAGAAATGGTATTGGGATCAAAACCATCTTTAACTAAATCTGTTTTTTTATATTTAAAAGTTCCAGTTATTTCGATTTCTGGAGATATTCTCAAGAAAACAGGTATTGAATATTTAGGTAGCTGATCAAGTAACAGTTCATAAAATTCTGAGATTAAAAAATTTTCATCCGTAACTAATGACGCCATACCAGCTCTACCATCTTGAGCAGGCACTTCAACACCATAAATATTTGCTTCTTTAATTCCTGGGATTGCAGAGACAACTTCACTTACTTCATTTGTAGATACATTTTCAGACTTCCATCTAAAGGTATCCCCAATTCGATCAATAAAGTAGAAGTATCCTTTTGAGTCTCTCTTTAATAAATCACCAGAAGAGAACCAGCGATCACCACTTTCAAAAACATTTTCAAGTATTTTTTTCTTTGAAGCCTCTTTGTTTGTATAGCCATCATATCTACCTGCAAACTTTCCATCATCTGGAATAAGACCGATCGCTTCACCAATTTCATCAGGATTGCATTCTATACAAAATCCATCAGAGTTACGAATAACTTTTTCTTCTTCAACATTAAATTTTACAATTTTCGTTTTCATTTTGGAGCCAAGATAAGGTGGTATTCTTCCTATTGAGCCAAAATAACTATCAGCATTTATAAGAGATATATTTCCTTCTGATGATCCATAAAATTCAATAATATTTGAAATATTAAATCTTTTCTCAAAGACTTTCCAAACGTCGGGGCGTAATCCATTGCCAAATATTCCTCTAATTTTATGCTTATTTTCAAATTCAGACTCTTTTGTATTAACAAGATACCTCAGCATTTCTCCAATGTAGGTGATAATAGTAATTTCTTTTTTGGCACAGTCTTTCCAAAAATTCTCAGCAGAAAATTTTCTTCTAAGCACGAGCGTACCACCTGTTAAAAATGTAGCTCCAACACCCACAACGCCACCGGTCGAATGATATAAAGGTAAAACCATATAAGTTTTATCACTTGTATTCATTTTTAATGACATAGATTGTAATGATGCTCCAGCTACAAATCTTGCATGATTAAATTTAGAGGCCTTAGGAAGACCTGTTGTTCCACTAGTGTATATATAAAATAAAGAATCAGTATTGATTAAATCTTTTCTATGTTTCTTATCAGGTCTTGAATAATTATCAGACTTGATATTCTCAAAGCCTTGAACTTCTTCTCCGTAAATAAATGCATCAATTTTTTGATCAAGATTATCTTCTGCAGAAGAGAAATTATCTAAACACTCCTCACCAATAATAATAGATGCACTCTTTGATGCACCGATACAATGAGATAATGACTTGCCTTTAATATTTGAATTTAAGCATGCTGTTATAATTCCTATTTTAGCTAGTCCAATCCAAGCAAATAAGAATTCAGGCTTATTCTCCATTAAAAGAGAAATAACATCTCCATATTTGTAGCCTTTATCTATTGCCCAGTTTGCTACTTTGTTGGCTTCTTGATCAAGTTGCTGATAAGTATATTTTTTATCCTCATACTCTAATGCAATTAAATTAGGATTCTTATCAACCTGCTCTTCTATTAAATCTGCCACAGTAAGGGTAAGATTTTTATCTAATTTATTAGTCTTGCTAAGTAAGGGTAATAAAAAGCTTAGATACGTCCACTCTGTTTTAATACTTTTTAATATGCTCATATAATTTTTTTATTTTCTAAGATGTCTACAAGATTTGTATAGAATTTTTTATTATCTTCAAATGTTTTTCTGTATCCAAATACTGATTTAACCGGCCTTATCCCAAAAATACTATTTGTTAAAAAAATATACTCACTTTTCAATAGGTTATTTAATGTTGATGTTTGCGTTGTTGCAATCTTTTTTTTGAGAAATTGTTCTCTCATGACACCATTTAGAACTCCATCTTTTAAAGGAGGAGTGTATATCTTATTTTTTTGAACATAAAATATATTTGAAGTAGTTGTACAGCTAATTTTGTCATTAATATTTAAAAATATTGCATCTTCACAACCATTTTTAGCAGCTCTATTCTTTTCAATTACATTGTCTAAATAATTAAGTGTCTTATTTTGAGAAATAGGAGATGTACTATTCCTTCTAATACTAGCTAACCCTAATCTAATTGGTTTCATGAATAATGATTTAGGAATTAAATTTAATTTTATATAAATTCCAATTTTATGAGACTTCTCAAAATCTAAGCCTCTTTTTGAAATTCCTCTTGTTATATTAGTTCTGATAGCAACTTTTTTATTTTGAAAATTATTTTTGATTATCAAATTATTAATAATTTTTTTTAGCTGTTCATTAGTTAAATTGAAATTAAAAGAAAGTAGTTTGGCTGCAGACTTTAGTCTTTTGTAATGATCATTATAATAAATTAATTTTTCTTGATAAAGCATCGTATCAAAGATGCCATCCCCTAATAATAATCCTCTATCTGATATATCAAAAGTTAGTTTTTTTTGTGGGATATATTTTCCATTTGCATAAATAATCATAGACATCAATTTAGTTTAATCTGGCTTTGGTCATAGTTAGTATTTAATAAATTACTTATCTTATCAATAGACTCTTGGTACTCTAATTCGGAATCAGAATCACTTACGATTCCCCCACCACAATTAACAACTATCTTATCTTTAGTTAATAAAATAGTTCGAATAGGAATATTCATGTCTAATGACCCACACAATGAAATATAACCAAGAGCGCCACAATAGGGGCCTCTTGCAGTTTCTTCTAATTCACTAATTATTTCCATTGCTCTTATTTTGGGGGCACCAGTCACTGATGCTCCTGGTAAGCAAGCTTTTAGTAAGTCTACAGCTTTTTTTCCAGGTTGAATTCTACTAGATATATATGAAACTAGATGATGAACATTTTCGTAAGTTTCAAGTGATGCTAGTTTTTTGACTTCAACACTACCTGTAATAGAGACTCTAGAAATATCATTGCGCAGTACATCAACAATCATCAAGTTTTCTGCTAAATTTTTTTTACTGTTAACTAAGTCTTCAATTAATGCCTTGTCTTGCTTATCCGTTAAGCCTCGTGGAGTAGTTCCTTTTATTGGTGCCGCAGTAATTATTTTATCATCCAAACTTAAAAGTCTTTCAGGGGAAAATGAACATACTGCATCATCTTTATTATTAGATATAAATGCAGAAAAAGGCGTTTGAGTTTTTTTTCTATAATTTAAATATGTATCAAAATGATTATTCAAACTATTATTGCTGGCAAAAAAACAATGTGTAAAATTTGCTTGGAATATATCTCCTGCCTTAATATATTCTAAAATTTTATTAATTGATTGTTTATAGGAATCTTTATTTTGATAGGGCTTCCATTCAAAATTGAAATTATGTTTCTCTTTAACTATGGCTGTATCATTTTTATATAGATTTAATAAATATTCTGATTTTACAACATTTAGCATATTGTCTGTATTTGCTTGATAATCATCTAAATTTACAGAGAATACATACGTCTTACGTTTTTTGTGATCAAAGGCAAAAACAACATCATATAAACCAAACCAGATATCATCAAAATCATAGTTACTATTTTTTACATTTTTAATTTTTTCGATGTCTAGACATGACTCATATGAAATAAATCCAGCTAAGCCACATTGAAAGCTTGGTAAATTTGGAATTTTTTCTGCCTGTAAAGTATCTAGCAAGTCTTCGATAATTTCAAAAAAAGAGCTGTTTGAAGTCTTATTATCAATAAAAATATTGCTTTTCTTTTTATGTATCTTTAATACTGGTAGAGCTGCAATATAACTATACTGATTTAAAGCTACATCTTTACCCGCACTATCTAAATAGGTTAAACCATCTAAACCCTTTAGTTTTTGAAAAAAAATAATGGGCTCTTGATAGTCTAATTCTAATACATTTATAATTCTCATTTTTTGAACTTTAGTTTTGGTGGGGATACTCGGAGTCGAACCGAGACGACCGAAGTCACCAGATTTTGAGTCTGGCGCGTCTACCAATTCCGCCATACCCCCATTCTT
>JADHQX010000062.1 GCA_016777745.1 Candidatus Pelagibacterales bacterium | reverse complement strand
TAGTAAAATGTACCTTGAAAAGAAAAATCTCTATGGAGTTTATGCCCACGAAATTATTGATTAATTTCTTTTTTTGAACACACTTTCTCCATAATAAAGGCTCAATTTCCTACTATCTTTTAAAGCAGTAGACAGAAAGATTTCCTTTTCTCCATATGTTTCTCCTTACTTTCTGTCTACTTTTATAAGAATCAGATACTAATCAATTTCAAATAATATTTATTAAAAGATAAAAGGATTACAGCATGAAATATGTATTTTATGATTTTGAGACTAGTGGATTATCAGCTGAATTTGATAGCATAATACAAGCAGCAGCAATTCTGACAGATCAAGATTTTAATATTATTGATAGTTTTGATATGCGTGGACGTATGAAAAAAGAGTACCCTGTTCCGCATCCAAAAGCATTGCTAGTAAATGGAACGGGAGTAGATCTTCTAAAAAATCATGAGGATTCTAACTTTAGTCTAATAAGAAAAATGCAGCAAAAATTTCTATCTTGGGGGGAGACAACTTATATTGGTTATAACTCATTAGGATTTGATGAGAGATTTTTAAGACAAAGCTTGTATCAAAGTGCATTACCTCCTTATTTAACGAATACGAATGGCAACAAACGTGGTGATGCTCTAAAAATAATTCATTCTGCCGCTGCAGTTGCACCCAACTCATTTGTACGACCTCTTAATGATGACAATGGCAAAATCACTTTTAAGCTCGATCGTTTTGCACCTGCAAATGGAATTGATCACTCTAATGCACATGATGCCTTAAGTGATGTTGAGGCAACTATAGGTGTTTGTAAACTTGTTAAAGATAGATGTCCTGATGTATGGGAAGCTGCTATGAAAACAACTTCAAAACAGGATGTTTACAAATTCATAAATCAAGATCGTATATTTTGTGCCAGTAGATATTTTAGAGGTAAGGAATATACGAATGGATTGGCATATTTAGCAGTAGACCCAACGTATCAAAATTATGTTTATTGTTTTGATCTCAAGACTGATCCTGATTTAATTTTTGATTTAGATTGTGCGGAGCTAAAAAAATTATTTAAAGGCAAAAAGAAATGTTTTCAATTGATAAAAGCTAATGAGCAGCCAATATTACTTGATGAAAAATATTTAATGCAATCTGAAGAGTTCAAAGAAGATGATTTAAAAGTTTTACAAGAACGAATGGAAAAAGTTCGCAATAATAAAAATTTTATTGAAAAGTTTACCAACCTTCTAATTGACATGAGTGAGGAAAAATCGTTTGTTGAAGATCAATCAGAAAGAACTGTGGAACAAAGAATCTTTGATGGATTCCCTGACAGTAAAGACAATTACTTGATGCAAGATTTCCAGGCAGCTGAATGGGAAAAGCGATATGACATTGCATTAAAAATAACTGATAGCCGTATTCAAGAATTTGCTAAGCGTGCAATCTATAATGAAAAACCAGATTTATTACCAAAAAATGAACTTTTAAAAAGAGATCAGGATGTTGCCACAAAATTATTAACTATGGATAAAGTTCCATGGAATACTATTCCAGATGCAATGAAGGAAATTGATGACCTTAGAGAGTCTGAAAATGAATATAATATGGATATATTAGAAGAAATTGATGAATATATTCAAGAACTTGAAGAGACACATAGCAACATTTTAAAGCAGTAGGATAGAAAGTAAGTATGGGTGATTTAAGTATATTAAGTTTTATAGCAGGTGCTGTAATAGCAATAGTTGGAGCATGGATTGTGTTCTCTATAAAAACACGTGCATTAAATGAAAAAATAATCAGACATCAGGCTGAAACAGATGCGCGCGCATCCTTTTCAGATGAGCTTAAACAAAAATTAACTACTGCAACTGATGAAGTTATTAATCCGGTCAAAGATTATATGACCAAAGAAGTTGGAAGAGTTGAGCAGCTTAAGATAGAAGCTGCAGCAGGCTTAAAAAATCTAAATGAAAAACAAGCTGATGCGATGAATACGATGTGGCATAAATTTGAAGAAACAAAGATTAAAACTGAATACTCAGCTAACACCCGCGGTAAGAACAATGAATTACTAATGCAGGAGTTGGTAAAAAATACTAAATTTGTTGAAGGTAAGAATGTTTTTTATAATACCAAAATTCCAGAAATGTCAGTAATACCAGATGCACAATTTATTTTGTCTAAAACACACAAATTAATTGCAGATGCAAAAGCACCGTTAGATCCATTTGATGAATATTTTGATGCACAAGAAAAAGGTGATTATGAAACTATTAAATTGATTAAAACTAAAATTGGAAAAGCAATTAAAGATCATATCGATGAATTATCCAAAAAGAATTATCACAAAGCTAAGGGTTCATTCAAATTTATCCTGATGTTTTTACCAAGTGAAAACCATCTTCAGATTGCACGTGAGAGTTCTAAATATATGCAAATTGATTTAGAAAATTATGCAAGAAATAAAAATATCCTCATTACAGGACCAAGAAATTTTTTAATCGACTTAGATTGGTTTGATAAATTAATGTCGATGGAAGAAAATAATAAATTAGCTAATGAATTAATGGATACAATCAATCCACTCTTTTCAGCATCAAAAGTTTTATTCAGTCACTTTGCTGATCACTCAAGAAGCATAAATCAAGTAGTTAAATCAGCAGAAAAAATTAATAGCTCTTTTTCGAAGACCCTTATTAATGCGCTGCAGAAAGTAAAAGATAAAGGCTATAAAAATCCAGATATTGAAACAACTTTAGAAAACTCTGAAAAACTCTCTGAATCTGGCCTAGATCAAGTTTCCGAACCTCAAGATAATCTTTACAAATTAGATATAATTAAAAGGAAAAAAGATTAAAAATATATAGTTAATTCAATAACTTAGTATTATTTTTAATACCCTTAGGACTTGACTTGGTCGTATTAATACCTACATTACAATTAACTTTAAGAGGATAAAATTATGGCTACAATTAATATTACTGACGCAACATTTGAACAAGATGTTCTAAATTCTGACAAACCTGTCGTTCTAGATTTCTGGGCTCCATGGTGCGGACCTTGTAAGCAAATAGGACCATCTTTAGAAGAAATCTCTGATGAAATGAAAGATGACATTATTGTAGCTAAAGTTAACATCGATGAAAATCCAGTAACACCGACTAAGTTTGGTGTGCGTGGCATTCCTACAATGCTAGTATTTCAAGGTGGTGAGGCTAAAGCAACAAAAGTTGGTGCAGTTTCAAAATCTGCAATCGTTGAATGGATTAAAGATTCAATCGCTTAATTATTTTTAAGTACTTCTCCAGCTAGATATAATGATCCGCAGATTAGAACGCGTGCATTAGGGTGTTCTTTGCCAATAGATTGTATTGCTGTCTCTAAACTATCTGCTGGTGATACACTAATACCTATATCTTTTAATTTAGTGCTAAGAGTGTCTGCAGGTATTGCACTCTCTTCATTAGGTATTGTTATAGTTTTAATTTCCTTAATATCTTCAAACTGCTCAATGTAGCTCTTAGGATCTTTTGTATTGATCATTCCTAAAACAATAATTAAGTCCTTCTTATTTGTTAAATTTTGTAGTGTTTTATTGAGTTGAAAAGCTGCATCTGTATTGTGTGAACCATCTAAAAATAATTCATTATCAGCTGCCAACATATCTAAATATTTACCGCTCTTTATTTGTTGTACTCTACCAGGTAAAACAAGATCAAGATGGCAGTTTTTTTTCAAAGCAGTATCTACGTTTGTAGCTTCAATTTGCATAACAGATGCTATAGCTAAACCTAAATTGTATAGTTGAAAATCGCCATGAATATTTAATAGTTCTAAAATTATTTCATTATTATTATCAGAATAACAAATTTTATTATTTTTTAATTCTATATTCCAATCTTGTTTATAGATAAATGTAGGCGCATTACGTTGGTTAGCTTGCTCAATTAAAACTTCTAAGGCTTCCTCAAATGGCTGTCGACCAATAATGACTGGAATACTTGGCTTTATAATACCAGCTTTTTCGAATGCAATTTTTTCGATGGTGTCGCCTAGAAAGTCATGATGATCGTTAGAAATTGAAGATATAACTGATATTTTCGGCAACATTACATTAGAACTATCAAGCCTACCACCTAGACCAACTTCGAGTAATGTGTAATCAGCTATAGTCCGAGCTGCAGCTAAAAAAAAGCATGCAGAGGTAATTTCAAAAAAAGTTATAGGCTTGTCATTATTAATATTTTTAACTTCATTTAACAGTGATGATAAAGCTTCATTGCTAATGGTATTAGTTCCTAATTCAAATCGTTCATTAAATTTAATTAAGTGTGGTGAGATGTATGCATTAGTCACCTTATTCATGGCTTGAAGAATAACTTGGATAAATTTTAATGTAGAGAATTTACCGTTAGTACCAGCGATATGAATAATATTCTTAATTTTATCTTGAGGATTTTCGAGTTTAGCTAAGAGTGACTGAATTCGATCTAATGATAAATCAATTCGCTTTGGATGAAGCTTTAAAAGTTGATTGAGTTGCTCCTCAATCTGCAAGTCTGTAATATTCAATTAAGCTACTCGTTTTAATAATAAAGATAATAAGTTTACTAGTTTATCTTTAAGGTCTTTTCGATGAATAATTTGATCAATAAAACCATGATCAAGTAAAAATTCAGAACGTTGAAAACCATCTGGTAAAGTCTCTCCAACAGTATTTGCAATTACTCGTGGGCCTGCAAAACAGATTAAAGCTTTTGGTTCAGCAATAGTTACATCACCCAGCATAGCAAATGAAGCAGTAACTCCACCTGAAGTAGGGTCGGTAAGAATAACAATATATGGCAACTTAGCATCTTTTACCATTTGAACTGCTATAGTAGTCTTTGGTAAAGCTTGAAGGCTTAGCTGATTTTCTTGCATTCTAGCACCTCCACTTGAGGTGATCATAATGAAAGGAGTATTATAAGAAATGGCATGTTCAGCTGCCTTAACCATTGCTTCGGCACCAGCGGAAGACAAGCTTCCACCCATAAATTTAAAGTTCATTGCAACAACAGTTGTTGAAATACCTTTCATCTTTCCATAACCAATAAGAAAAGCATCTTGCATTTCAGTTTTAGCCTGGGCTTCTTTAAATTTTTCTTTATAGGAATTTGTATCTTTAAAATTTAGAGGATCTAGCTGGACAGTTGGGTAAGGTATTTCCTCATAAATACCTTCATCAAATAGATTTTTCATTCTGGTTCTAGGATGAATATACAAATGCAAATCACAATTTGGGCACACATAATAATTTTTTTCCAAATCATCAGAGTACAGCATAGTTTGACATTGAGAACATTTGACCCAAGAGTTATCAGCAACTTTTAAGCTTTTTTTACCACCTAAAATAGATTTTATTTTTGGTGCTAATTTTGTTATCCAATTCATGAGTTTAGATTCTCAATCAATTCAGAACAAAAGTCTTCTACAAATTTAGCAATATTTTTTTTATCAGTATCTTTTTTTGAAACTTCTTGAATTTTTTCAACAATAGCTGAGCCAATAACCACACCATCAGCATTTGATTGAGAGAAGTTCTTTACATCTTCGACTGTCTTAATTCCAAATCCAGAGACTACAGGCAGATCTGTATATTTCTTAATTCTTAAAATTTGTGAATTAACTTTATCTATTTCTGCAGACTTAACACCAGTAATACCTGCAACATTTACGCTATAAATAAAACCTTCTGCATCTTCTACTAATGTTTTAATTCTCGCATCAGAAGTTGTTGGAGTGATTAGTTTTATTAAAGCTATATTTTCATTTTTTAAAGCTTGTTTGAGCTGAGCTTCTTCTACAACATCAGCTGGTAAGTCGACGCATATAACAGCATCTATAATAC
Source organism: Candidatus Pelagibacterales bacterium (assembly GCA_016777745.1). The sequence goes on along the minus strand of JADHQX010000062.1, from coordinate 1,348 downwards.
CACTAACTTCTTTAGCAAATTTTTCTATACCATATATAAAAATATTATTTAGATAGCCCATCATGACCAAGCCAATCTCTTGATTATATGCCCTCATTTCTTTTGCAATGCCAATAACCTTATCAAAATTAATTCCATTTTTGATGCTCTCAATATTTGCTAGTTGAATAATTGGACCATCAGCCTGTGCTTCAGCATGTGGAAAAGATATCTCATGAATGTGCGCACCTGAATCTGCTATCGATTTCATTATCTCGAGACTAGTATCTTCATTTGGAAAACCAGCTGTAGTAAAACTTATGAAAGCTTTTTTATTTTCTAATTTTAAGTTTTTAAAAATGTTACTTATTCTATTTTCCAAGTTTATCACCTAACATTCTTTCAGCAGTATCAATATCCTTATCACCTCGACCACATATATTAATTACAACAATCTTATCTTTACTCATGTCTTTAGCTAACTTTATTGCCTGTGCTATGGCAAAACTTGGCTCAAATGCTGGCAAAATGCCTTCTGATTTACAAAGTAGCTGAAATGCATCAAAGGCCTCTTCATCAGTTGCATAAGTGTAATTTACCCTGCCTATACTTTTAAGATATGAATGCTCTGGTCCACATGAATAAAAGTTAATGCCTGAAGCTAAGCTTTTAGTATCTAACGTTGCAGAACCATCATCTGATTGAAGCATAAAGGATTTAAAGCCTTGCATGATTCCTACTGAGCCATTGGTTAGTGCAGAACTATGCTCTGCTTCTACACCATATAAAGCAACTTCATGATCATCTAAAAATTCGTGAATTGATCCAATTAAATTAGAACCACCTCCAATGCACGCAACTATTGCATCAGGCAGTCTATTTTCTTTTTCTAAAATTTGTTTTTTAATCTCTTTTCCAATTATTGATTGTGCGAACTGTACAATTTTTGGAAAAGGGTGAGGTCCAATAGCAGAACCACAACAATAAAATGCCTCTGGATCACTCGACCATGCCTTAAGTACAGACGTGCAGGCATCTTTGAGAACCCCTTTTTCTCCTGTACCATCGACACACTCAACAACTTCAGCACCAAATAATTTTGCCTTTAAAACATTGGTTGATTGCAGAAATATATCATCTTTACCCATATATCCAATTACAGGTAAATTAAATCTTGCTCCACAAGCAGCTGTGGCAATAAGGTGGGCGCCTGCACCTGTTTCACAGTATATTTTTGTTTTACCCATATACTTTGCTAAAAGTATTTGGAATAGTGAGTTATTTATTTTATGTGCACCTAAATGATTTAAATGGTCAGATTTTAAGTAAATTTTTGCACCACCAATTTTCTTAGTTAATTGTTCGGCAT
>JADHQX010000061.1 GCA_016777745.1 Candidatus Pelagibacterales bacterium | reverse complement strand
TATAAAATATACGACCCCTACCGCCGGAGCCATTTAAAACAGCACCTTAGCGGACTTCGCGGGGTGTTTTTTTATTTTCCAGCCAGACATAGAGCCAGACAGATGCGCGTTAAACAACGTACATTACCGCGGCTTCAGGCCCGCTGGGCCAGTACGTAATGTTTTAAAAAAACGCGAAAAGGCTGATAAAATTAATCAAAATATGTTATTATATACAGCTTCGAGTATAGGGGCCGAGATTTTGTCACACTGCCAAAAATGCGGTTTAAAAAAAACACGGTCAACTACAGAGCTTGTCAGAAAATATCCCCAAATCAAATTTAAAAAACTTAGCCAATTAAACGCAGTATGTGAAAATACAGCGTGTCGTGGAAAAATAATAATATTGCGATATAAGTTACTGTCAGGCAAATAAGAACAACCATCAGATTACTGGCATAGCCTAAATCTATGCGCTCAATAATTGACGCCACTCACCAAGAGAGTATCAGTACTGTTTGGCTTTAAATTGGTGTGTGAAACACTTGGTGCACCTTCGATCTAATAGGACCGCTTTTATATTTCAAATAAAAAATAAGTAACTGTAATTAAATGGAAATATTAGAAGTTCGACGTCCTCTTCTGGGCACCAAAACTCTCCCCAAAATTACAATAAAACAATTAAAAGCAGTGGTATAGCTTCCCTCAAGACCACTTTTGAGACCGCTTTGTCAGGTTCGGGATTAGATTACAGTGATTCCACCTCGGTATTTAAATCTTATGTGGTCACTTCCAGAGGCATACAAAACTATTTTGCGTCAATGCATTTCAGGCTTCGAACCATCCGTCAGACGTTTTTAGTCGATGTATAATCGTATTTTTCTGACTAAGGGTTTGCTCCAAGAAACAACCCTTTTGGGCCGCTGCGACCAACTCAAGCTGCTTTTCCAAAGGATCACTGCTTTCAATGAAAATATCAATTTCAAACGAATGGGGTCCAGTTTCATAAACCTTACCCTTGGCTTCCCAATCCCAAATGACACGGGTTTCAACGTTCAAATCATCAATCGACACTTTAAGTCGTTTCGCGAAGGCGCGGATTTGAGTCATGATGCATCCGGTCAGACCCGCGACGAACAATGCAAGCGGTGGCGGTGCTGATGCGTCACCTCCGTGAAACGACCCTTCATCCGTTGCCATGACAAACGGGCCTTCTTCAAAAGGTTGGGTCATCATCACGTATAAATCGTTGCGCATCTTTCCAGTGGCGCGTCCCTTACAGTCAAATTGCACTTGTGCTCGTTGGGGTAAACCCGCGTTGTCATTCATTTTTTATGTTCTCTCGTTCCAATGGATCATGGGGCGCCGTCCGGTTCGGCCAAAATACACTCTGGTCGTTGCAGATCCGCACCCATTGTCTTTAGCCTTGCAGGGGCAATTTCAAAGCCATTGATTGGGTTGTCCATCGTTATCTCGCCTTAACGATGCGGTTGGTGAGGATTCCGATGTTTTCGATTTCCAACTCAAAGATATCACCGTCTTGCAGCCGTTTTCCAATTTCCAGCCCACATCCAGTTCCAACGGTACCAGAGCCGATGACTTCGCCTGCATAGATGGTTTCAGATGAAGAAATATGCGCCAGAATATCCGCAAAACTATGTTGCATCTGGCTGCTGTTGCCACCCCCCCAACGTTCGCCGTTCACCCGTGCCTCCATGTTGACCGCGATTGGGTGCACAACCTCATCCGCCGTTAGAATGTAGGGTCCAAGGATATTGCCTGTGTCGAAATCTTTGCCTTTACAGGGGCCAAGTTGCCCCGGCATTTCACGCATTTGCGCGTCGCGGGCGGAGACGTCATTTAGGATTGAATAGCCAAAGATATGCGCAGGTGCTACGTCTTTGGAAATGTCTTTGCCCGTTTTGCCAACAACGATCGCCAGCTCCAATTCAATGTCCAGGAACTCGGCATAGGCGGGCCATTGCACGTCAGTGCCGTGACCAATGAAGGACATGCGGTTGCCTTTGTAATAGAGCGGTTGATCGTACCAAACCGGAGGGATCGAGGGTGGTACAGGCATCGTTGCCCCCATCACCTTGAAGCAGTTGGCCAAATGCTCTTCGAACACCAGACAATCGCGGTATTGCACAGGCATGATGGGAGGCAGAAACGACACGTCGCTTACTGCCATAGTAACGCTTTCATCTGCGGATTGCAGCAAAGTGCGAGCCGTCTTGAGGCCGTTTTCACCTGCATTGATCAAGGACAGCATGTCCGCAAATATCCCACCATCTTTACCGCTTTGCTCAGCGGCTTTGTGCAGATCAATCAGGTAGTTAGTTTTAGTCGCCGCTACAACTATGGCCTGACCTTGATGTGAAACTGTGGCTAGACGCATGGGATTACTCCTCGAATATGGCAACGGTGCGGGTAAAGCCCGCAGAGGCCGCTTTGATTTTGAACGGGAAACAGGAAATTTCGAAACCGTGGCTAGGCAAGCTGTCAAGGTTGGTCAGTTTTTCTATCTGACAATAGCCGATATCAATGCCAGCGCGGTGCCCCTCCCAGATGATCGATGCATCTCCGGTTTTGGCGTATTCTTGTGCGGTTAGTGCGAATGGCGCGTCCCAGCTCCATGCGTCGATACCAACCACGCGCACGCCGCGTTCGGTCAGGTAGTTCGTGGCCTCACGGCCCATGCCGCAGCCCTTCATCAGGTAATCTGGTTGACCATAGTGTTCTGCTGCTGAAGTGTTCACCATCACAATATCAAGCGGCTGCAACGCATAATTAATCCGCTGCAACTCCGCTTCAACATCTGCAGGCTGCACGATATAGCCATCAGCAAAATGGCGGAAATCCAGCTTCACCCCCGGACGCAGACACCAATCAAGCGGCACCTCGTCAATTGTGATCGCCCGTTCCCCTTTGTTCATAGTAGAATGATAGTGATAGGGAGCGTCCATATGGGTGCCGTTATGCGTGGCGATGTTCAGACGCTCTACCGCCCAACCTTCGCCACCCGGCAGATCTTCTTTCTTAAGCCCCGGAAAGAACGACATGATTTGTTCTACCGTTTCCTGATGGTTCATATAGATGATTTCCGGCAACATAATCGGTGGATCAGAAGCAATCCCCATTTCGAGCGAGACTGACAGATCTACAATATGTCTGGGCATATAAGTTCCTTAAAGCAGAGCGGTGACGAGAATGGGAAAGGCCAACACGAGGCCCAGAACGATAAGCATCAACACCGCAAAAGGCGCGGCACCGATGAAGATATCACCTAGTGTGATCGTTGGATCATCAAGCGATGATTTAATGACGAACACAGATATCCCAAAGGGCGGGGTCAAAAGGCCGATTTCAACGGCGATGATGGTAACGATGCCAAACCAGATCAGGTCAACCTGCATCAGGCTGAGCACAGGCAACATCAGCGGCACGAGGATCAGCATAATGCTGGAGCTATCAAGGATTGTGCCCATGAGGATCACCAACAGCACATAGGCAAGGATCACGCCCCAACACCCAATCTCAGCCGTGGCCACGAAATTGCCAAATCCAGCGGGCACACCGGACAGCGCGAGCATGCGTGAATACATTTGCGCCGCGATTATCAGGAACGCGATTGAAGCGGTGACGAGACCTGTATCCGTCAACACTTCCCAAAAGTCCGAAAAGCTAAGCGCGCGGCGGATGAGGCCGATAACGATTGCGCCTGAGCAGCCAATCGCACCGGCCTCAATCGGGGTAAAAAAACCACCATAGATACCACCTAGGACAAGTCCGATGAGGGCGGCCAATGGCAATCCTTTGGCCATAACCTCGCGTTTGCTCAGGACGTCGTCGTCATCAGCGGGTAAGTCGATGTTGCCGCCAATCAGGCTCGGCTTGATTAGCGCCACCAGAAAGATGCCCAGGCAAAACACAAACGCCAGCAGAAGGCCGGGGATGACACCCGCGATGAATAAATCACCAACAGATTGTTCGGTTAACAACCCGTATAGGATCAACAATAAGCTGGGCGGGATCAGCATCCCGAGGACCGACGATCCAGCCACCACACCGACCGCAAACTTTTTGTTATAGCCGTATCGGGTCATTTCTGGCACTGCGATGCGGGTGAATACTGCGGCAGATGCAATCGAAATGCCAGTGATCGCAGCAAAGATCGCGTTTGCGCCCACGGTTCCGATTCCGAGACCACCACGAATACGTCTAAAAATATGGTTTGCCACATCAAACGCATCGCGCCCCATGCCCGTGACGGACACGATAAAGCCCATCATGATGAACAGCGGCACGACGCCAAAAAAATAGCTGGAGATCGTCTCAGATGCGGCCAAGGCCAGCAACTTACCTGCCAAAACAGGTGATCCCTTGATCATCCAAACCCCGACAAACGATGATAGCATCAAGGCGATTGGCACCCAAAGACCAAAATAGACCATCACGACCAAAGCCCCAAAAGACGTTATACCAATTTCAAATGGACTCATGTCTGTGTCCCAGTTTTTGCAAACAGACGGAACGTGGCGGTTCCAGCGTGCAGGATCAATTGTACCAACAAGGCTGCGCAACCGATCAGGATTATCAGTTTTACAGGCCAGATCGGAGCGGTGAAATCGCCCACCGTGCCCTCATAGGTGCCCCTTATCCATGCTTTCATAAATAAAGGTTGGCTAGCCCAGAATAGTTGCCAGATCAGTGCAATAGCCGCGAAAGAAAACAAGAGTTCCAAGACTTGTCTGAACCGAGGGGTGCGTTTTTCAAAGAAATCTAGAACAGCCTCTGTGCGCGTCAGACGCCCTTTGCGAAAGGCTTGAGCCACCTGCAAAAACACAATCGTCACAATAGACATGGATACCATTTCAGGAACGCCAGACACAGGCGCACTGAAAAAGACGCGGCCAATAACATCCGCGTTCACCAACAACATCACCGCAACAATCAGCAAGGTGCCCAGCACATTCAACAGATTGGTGAGCAGATCAACGACCCCACGCATGGCTAAAAACCATTTGGGCAAGTGAGTTTCGGACATTGCATGCACCTTAGTCATGAAAACGGAGAGATTGGGGAAGTTAAAATAGAAACGGGCACACATTTAAGTGCGCCCGATCAATAGCTTACTCTTGGTCCCAGTTGCGTACTGGGGTCGCACCAGCTGCGCGCATCGTACCCATATATGCCTTGAGTACCGCAGTTCCGCCAACACCTTCACTGTCCAGCCTGGCAGCCCACTCTTTAGCTACATTATCCATGCCTGAAGCCCATTGTTCGCGAAAAGCTTTATCGACTTCTTTGACCGTTGCCCCATTGGCTTGCATGATGCCTAAGAATTTATTAACAGTTGCATCCAAGTCTTTCTGATAGGCGTCGCTACTAATTCTAGCTGATGATTTTAATGCCGATTGTAAGTTACTTGGTAAGCCATCATACCAATCCTTATTGGCGGCATACCCACCAGCATATTGTGCGCCCAACCCAACTCTAGTTATGTAGGGAGCCACCTCATACAACTTGCCTGGGACGGCGGCAGATGCAAACACTATCACTCCATCATAAACGCCAGTCTTAATTTCGTTATAATAAGTTGTAAGATTGCCAGATACACCAACGGCGCCAGTACCTTTTAACCAATTAACTGCTGGCCCTGGAGCTCCAATTTTTTTACCCTCAAGATCTGAAATTTTCTCAATTGGAAACTTTGTCATCAATAGGTAGTCATCAATTCCAATGGCGCCACCCAAGTATTCCAAACCGTTTGCTGCCCAGGAAGCTTTCATATCCGCGTTTGTATGCTGCAACTCATCCATCCAGTTTGCAATAAGCGTGCTATCACTGGACACAAACGGCGTAAAATAGGTGACATTTTGAACAGATAGTTTGGCGGGATCAAACAGGCTTGAAATCAATCCGATTTCTGCAAGCCCTTCTTCCACGGCCTCCAGTTCGTCGCCCACTTTGGCAAGTGATCCACCGTATTGTTCGCTCCACGTTATCGTGGTGCCTGATTCTTCCAGTGCGGCATTCACTGCAGGAATGAAGGTTTGGCTGGCATGCTTCACCCAGCGAAACACTGGTGGGTGGCCTGCGACGATTGTGGCATTGACCTCTTCTGCTGAGGCAAAAGTGCCAAATGCCGTGCTCGACGACAAAATTGCAGCAACCAATGCGCCTTTTACTAGACCTGTCTTCATGTTCTTCTCCCTAGTAGTTTAAGTGGTTTGATAGATCAATCTGTGAGCGCCCGAATTCCGGCGCAGATAAATGGCACAATTTTTGAAAGCATCATGTCGGCGTCACCATCATCGCAAAGCCCACCTGACAATCGGCCGGCGCGTCCAGTTTTTGCCATCATTGTCATGCCTAAGCCGATGGCAAACATATAAGACCAGACCGCGTTTTCATGGCTCAACCTCGGTTCAATCTTAACGAGCGCCGCGATGTATTTGCGCGCTATAGGATCGTAATACTGTTCAGTGAGCGATTGTTCCCATTCGTTTGCGGAATTGGCGGTAGACACTAGTATTCGGGCAAAGCCTCCCCCATCCCCCGCTTGGGTAATGCCCGCAACAATTGTCGGGCGAAACAAGGCCTCTACAATACTCTCAAGTGTTGGAACTTCGTGCTCGTCAAAAAGCAAAGTGAGTGACTGGGCACGTTGATCGTTGATATGCCCTGATCTGTGAGCAACCATTGCTTCGAACAGGTCTTCTTTGGTTTTGAAATGATAGTGAATTAGGGCCTGTGCAACGCCAGCACGTTCGGCAATCTCACGCATTGTGGCACCCTTGTAGCCTGAATGCGCAAACACACTTTCTGACGCCTCCAGAATGGTCTCGTATCGCGTCCCCTGCGCGACACTACTTGTGGACGCTTCGTTTTGATATTGGGCTGCTTGCTGCATCTTAGCGTTCTGTCCATCCTGTGATTAGGTTTGCTTCAATTCCTGACTGTTTGATCAGTCCACCATTTCCAAAACTAAAGAGAAGTCAAGCCTCATGAAGCAGCTGCCAAACTCATGAAAACTCCCAGCAGATTGCTGGCCCAGTCTAAATCGGTGCTGTCAGACAAACTTGAACACCCGTAAAAGGCACCTCAAGTCAATCATCATGCGGCACAGAAATTGAACCACTCAATGAGAGCAGTTGTACGTTTTTGCTTGAAGGATTGCCTGCTTTCTAGATGTCTTTCGTGATTGAAGTGGTTATATATCTGAGCGTGATAACTGGTAAATTTCTGAAGCATTGCACAACTTTTAAACTTCTGCATCGCCCTTTCTCGTCGTCGAAATGGCAGATGTGAATTTTCACATCTGTTGTTGGACCGGCCGCCGCATAATTGACGATCTACAAC
>JADHQX010000060.1 GCA_016777745.1 Candidatus Pelagibacterales bacterium | reverse complement strand
AGGCCTTATTGAGTCCTTGTGATAGGCTTAAGCCTTCAAAACTGTTCATTTAATTTATTGGGGTTTTTTCTATAAAGTTATGCTTCTAATAGTCTTAACTTTCATATAACACAAGGATTATAACATTTATTAAAAAATAAAGATTTTTGGTGCTTGTATTGGTGTTTTATCTCTAGATAATACCTCCAGTTATACTATATAACTATATATATATTATATTAATTAATTAGCTATAAATACTATTATGTTTGACGGGACTTTAGGAGAAATTGTAACTTCAAAAATACAGCTAATAGTTATTCCTGTATATCTATCTTTTATCTTCTTTGAATCATTTATTATTAGGTTTTTTAAAACAAATGGTTCAGTAAATAGTAAAGATAGTCTTTTTAACGTTTCAATAGGAATAATGAGTGTTCCTATTAATGCTGCTACTGCATTTATAACGCTTGGTGCACTATATTGGGCTAAACAATACCAAATAAGCGTTATTCCTCTTACAATAACTACTTTAGTTATATGTTTTATACTTGATGACTTAAGATTTTATATACACCACAGAATATGCCACAGATTTAGATGGCAATGGGGAATGCACAATACACATCATTCATCTGAAAGGTTTGGTTTAGCTGTATCTTTAAGACAAAGTTGGGCTAAGCATTTTACTGGTACAATGATGCTAAAAATCCCACTTGTGCTAATTGGATTTGATCCAATTATAGTTATTTTTTGTGGAGTTTTAAATGCCACTTACCAATTTTTCTGTCACACAGAAACTATTAAAAAATTACCTTGGTGGTATGAGGCTATTTTTAATACACCGTCACATCACAGAGTACATCATGCTAGAAACCCTAAGTATCTAGATTCAAATTATGCAGGCACTTTAATTATATGGGACAGAATGTTTGGTTCATTTGTCGAGGAAGATGAAAATGATTTACCTGACTACGGCTTAGTAACTCCGCTGATAACTTATAATCCACTTAAAGTTGTTTTTATTGAATACGCAGGAATTTTTAAAGATGTTTTTTCGAGAGGAATAACTCTTAAAGATAGAATACTATATTTATTTGGACCACCCGGATGGTCACATGATGGTAGTAGAATGATGTCTACAGATATAAAAGCTCAATATTATAAAGAACAGGCCTTAAAACAAAAGTAATATGCTACCAGCTCATTATGCTATAACAGAAATACTAATCGTTATAGCCACTTACTTCTCTGTAAGAAAATTATTTTATAATAAAAATTTCTATGCTGGTATTGGTATACTGCTAATTGGAATTACTGCTTTTATTGGAGCAATAAGATTTGGATTATTAAGTACAGACTTTATAATTTATTTGAATAAAATTTTAGCAATATTTTCTGGAATAATAACTATGTCTTTAATAAGTATACAAATAGTTAATAACTCAATATCTAAAAAATTTGCCCATCTACTTTTAGCAATTTCTATATTAACATTTTTCTTAATGTTTATTTGGACACAACCAATATTCAAACTAATTTTATTATTTGCATGGTCATTTACTGCGATTTTATTAACTTTTCAAATACCTCAAAAATCTATTTCTTTGAAGTTTTTAAAATCTCTAACAATGGGAGTATTATTAATTGCTTTTCTGACTTTAAGTAAAGGTATTGGATTATTCACTGACTTATTTGCACCTTCAGTTAGTTTTCATGTTTATCATATTCTCATAGCTATATGGGTTTTTTTAATTAGCTATTCAATAAGTCAAAAAGATATCTATCAGTACTGATTTGACTTACGCCCAAACTAAAAAACCCCATCTGTTAAGAAGGGGTTTTTTTAATTCGGCATTTGCCTAATATTGATTTAAAAATCAATTTTTAAAGTTTTTTTTGTGTTGAAATAGTTGTGGACACTACCCCAGCTTATGCTGGTGGATTCATCTTTTTAACCTCCACGTTATCATCAAAAAAATGATAGCAGGTATTCGTTAAAGCAGTAATAAAAAAGGCTCTATAAAAAGAGCCTTTTACACGATGATAACGTGAATTAGAGGTAAACTATTGATTTGTATAATTTTTGCAATAGATTTTTTATTAACATTTTAATAAAACGGTAAAAAATAAGCAAAAAAAGGACATTTTTTAAAGGATTTATATATGAATAGCACGCTTATCTACATTCAAAGCAGCTTCTTTGATCGACTCAGTAAGGGTAGGATGAGCATGACACGTACGTGCAATGTCTTCTGATGAAGCACCAAATTCCATTGCAAGAGCAAGTTCAGCAATCATATTTCCAACATCAGCTCCTATCATATGTACTCCAAGTACTTTATCAGATGATGCATCAGACAATATTTTTACAAACCCAGCTGTTTGATGCATTACTTTTGCTTTAGCGTTTGCTGTAAAAGGAAACTTTCCAACCTTATAGCTAATATTTGCAGATTTTAATTCTTCTTCTGTTTTTCCAACCGAAGCAACTTCTGGTGATGTGTATACTACTGATGGTATTGTATCAAAGTTAACATGTCCAGCTTGGCCAACAATAATTTCTGCTAAAGCAGTTCCTTCTTCTGATGCCTTATGTGCTAACATAGGTCCTAATTTACAATCACCAATTGCAAAAATATTTTCAACAGACGTTTGGAAATTATTTTTAGTTACAATGAATCCTTTTTCGTCAGTCTTAACTCCTACTTCTTCTAAGTTTAAACCAAAAGTATATGGTTTTCTGCCAATAGAAATTAGTACTTTATCACAACTTATTTCTGATGCTTGTCCTTGCTGTGTTTCTATCGCAATATATAACTTATCATTTTTTTTATTAATTTTTTTAAAGGCGGTTGATAATTTAAAATCTATCCCTTGTTTTATTAATATTTTTTGAAATTGGTCTGAAATTTCATTATCCATGTTTGGGACAATTCTTTCTGCATATTCAATGACAGTAACTTTTGATCCTAGACGTGACCAAACTGAACCCATTTCTAATCCAATATATCCCGCTCCAATTATAACTAGTTTTTCCGGAACTTTATCTAAACTCAATGCTCCAGTCGAACTAAGAATATCTTTTTCATCAATTATAACGTCATCTGGAACTGAAACTTCAGAGCCCGTTGCTATAACAATATTTTTACCATTTATTATTTGGTCAGCATCATCATTTAATATTGTTACTTCATTTTTACCTGTTATTTTTCCAAAGCCTTGAATATGGGTTATTTTATTTTTTTTAAATAAAAATTGAATACCGTCTGTTAAGCCTTTGACAGACTCATCCTTAGAAGACATCATCTTTGATAAATCAAGTTTAACATTGTCTATATTGATTCCTATGTCAGCATAACTTTTGGTATCACTATATATTTGTGAGGCATGTAATAATGATTTTGAGGGAATACAGCCAATATTCAGACAGGTGCCACCTAAAGTTTTACGTTTTTCCACGCAGCATACTTTTAGACCAAGCTGTGCAGCTCTTATTGCACACACATAGCCTCCGGGGCCACTACCAATTATAATGAGGTCAAATTCTTCCATAATTAAACGCTAAGTAAAATTCTTCTTGGATCTTCCAGGCTTTCCTTAACTCTAACAAGAAAAGTTACCGCTGCTTTTCCATCAATTAATCTATGATCGTATGATAATGCCAAGTACATCATAGGTCTAACTACAACCTCACCATCAATTGCGATAGGTCTTTCCTGAATTTTGTGCATCCCTAAAACCCCAGCTTGTGGGGGATTAATTATCGGTGTGGACATCAATGAGCCATATACACCACCATTAGATATTGTGAAGGTACCATCCTGCATATCACCTATACTTAGTTTTCCATCTCTAGCTTTTTTACCAAGATTAGATATTTCTTTTTCAATATCAGCTACAATTAATTGGTCAGCATTTCTAACAACTGGAACAACTAAGCCTTGATCGGTACCAACTGCAACACCAATATTATAATAATTTTTATAAATAATATCGTCGTTTTCAATTTCTGCATTTACCTCAGGTATTTCTTTTAATGCTGTAATACATGCTTTAACAAAGAAAGACATAAATCCAAGTTTTACCCCGTGTTTCTTTTCAAAGAATTCTTTATATTCACTTCTGACTTTAATAAGTTCTGTCATATCTACTTCGTTAAAAGTAGTTAAGATTGCAGCAGTGTTTTGCGCATCCTTTAATCTTTTGGCAATAGTTTTTCTTAAACGAGACATCGTTACTCGCTCTGTTAATTTGTCATTTCTAACAGATATTGGACTTGTATTAGACTCAGATTTTGAAGGTTGATTTGATATAGAATTTAGCGCATCTTCTTTTGTAATTCTGCCGTTTTTTCCAGAAGGTGAAATTTCATTTATATTAATATTATTCTCAGCAATAATTTTTCTTACCGCCGGAGACAATTCACTAGATACTTCAGATACTTTATTAATTTCAATTTTAGGAACTTCTTTGGGCTCAGAAACCTCAGTTATTAGATTTTCTATAATAATCTCTTTTTTAATTGGAGCTTCAACTTTTTTTTCTACCGCTACAGCAACTCCTTCAATAATTGAGCCTAATGTAGTTCCAACTTCTACAGTATCACCATCATTTACTTTTATATCACTGAGTTGACCAGTTGCAGGTGCGGGAACTTCTAAAGTTACTTTATCTGTCTCTAATTCTAATAATGGTTCATCGATAGTAACAGAATCACCCACATTTTTGTACCAGCGAGCAATAGTTGCCTCAGTAACAGATTCTCCTAGTGATGGTACTTTTATATCTATGCTCATTTTTTTATTATATGTCTTTATACGCTTAAAGCCGAGTCAATCAACATTTTTTGCTGCTTTTGATGCTTACTCATTAAGCCTGTGGCAGTTGATGCTGCTGGAGATCTTCCTACATATTTTACCTTAGTTTTCTGGCATCCAGCCTTTTTGAGACACCAATCTATATACCTTTCCATAGTATTCCAGGGACCCATATTTTTAGGCTCTTCTTGACACCAAATAAAATCTGCATCTTTAAATCTAGAAATTATGGGGGTTAAAGCTTTAGCGGGAAAAGGATAAAGTTGTTCTAGTCTAATAATATAAATATCTAATTTTTTAGAATTATCTCTTTCAGATGAAAGGTCATAATAAACTTTACCCGAACAGATAATTACTTTTTTAATTTTATTATCTTCATTTAAAAATTGTTCATCATGCTTTGTCTCACCGTCATCTAGTAGCACTCTATGAAAAGTATCATTAGTAAAATCATCTATTTTAGAGGTGCATTGTTTATGTCTTAACAATGATTTTGGTGTAAACATAATTAAAGGCTTTCTAAAGTCTCTTAATAATTGTCGTCTCAAAATATGAAAATAATTAGCAGGTGTTGTACAATTTGCAACAATCATATTTTCCTCTGCACAAAGTTGAAGGTATCGTTCTATTCTTGCAGAAGAATGTTCAGGTCCTTGACCTTCATAACCATGAGGCAATAATAAAACTAAGCCACTCATTCTTAACCACTTTGCTTCACCTGGAGCTATAAATTGATCTATTTGTACTTGAGCACCATTTGCAAAATCACCAAATTGTGCCTCCCATAGTACTAATGCACCTGGATAATCTAATGAATATCCATACTCATACCCTAAAATTGCTGCCTCTGATAAAAAACTATCTATGCCCTCATATCTTGCTTGCTGATCACTAATATTATTTAAAGGGATATACCTTTCCTCTGTTTCTTGATCTACAAGAGCTGAGTGTCTATGACTAAACGTTCCTCTAATACTATCTTGACCTACTAATCTTACCGGATAGCCCTCCTCTAAAAGAGATCCAAAAGCCAATGCTTCGGCCGTAGCCCAATCGATGCCCTTACCGGTTGTAATCATATTTTTTCTATTACTAAATATTCTTGCAAGAGTTTTGTGAATATTAAGACTCTCTGGATAAGAAGTAATTTTAGAGCCAATATTATTAAAATCAATTTTAGTAATTGCAGTTGATATTTTACGCTTGCTTCCTCTTGATGATTTCATATTTGACCAAAAACCATCTAGCCAATCTGCTTTATTTGGTTTAAATGATTTTGCAGACTCAAATTCACTGTCTAAATGTTGAACAAAATCAGATTTCATTTTTAAAACCTTGTTATTATCAAAAAGTTTTTCACCTACAACTTTATCAGCATAAGTATCTGCAACTGATTTATGAGATTTAATTTTTTTATACATTAAAGGTTGTGTAAATGTTGGATCATCTCCTTCATTATGACCAAAGCGTCTATAACAAAAAACATCAATCACCACATCTTTATTAAATTTCTGTCTGAATTCTGTCGCTACTCTTGCAGCATAAATTACTGCTTCGCAATCATCACCATTAACATGCAAAATAGGTGCATTAATAAATTTAGCGACATCAGATGGGTAAGGAGAGGATCTTGCAAAGCTTGGGCTAGTTGTGAATCCAATTTGATTATTAACAATAATATGAATTGTACCACCGGTTTTATGACCTCTTAATCCAGATAATGCAAAGCATTCAGCTACAATTCCTTGTCCCGCAAAGGCTGCATCACCATGCAATAGTATGGGCATAACAGCGTTAAATGACTCTTGAATAGTTTTTCCCTTATCAGTTCTTAAGTGAGCCTGCTTAGCTCTTACTCTACCTAAGACAACTGGATCTACAGCTTCTAAGTGAGATGGATTGGCAGTTAAAGAAATGTGAACTTTATTATCGTCGAATTCTCTATCAGAAGAAGTTCCTAAATGATATTTAACATCACCTGATCCAGCAACATCTTCTGGCATAATGGAGCCACCAGCAAATTCATGAAAGATTTCTTGGTACGCTTTACCCATAACAGTGGCTAAAATTCCTAATCTACCTCTATGTGGCATTCCAATAACAATTTCTGTAACTCCTAATTGTCCACCTTTTTTTATAATCTGTTCCATTGCAGGAATGATAGTTTCAGCTCCATCTAAACCAAATCGTTTTGTGCCAACAAATTTTTTATGCAAATATTTTTCAAAGCCTTCTGCCTCAATTAATTTTTTTAGAATAAATTCTTTACCTAAATCTGTAAAAGTAATCTCCTTATCTTTTCCTTCAATTCTTTGTTGCAACCAACTTTTTTCTGCAGGATCGCTAATATGCATATATTCAATACCAACCGTGGAACAGTAAGTTCGATTTAATATTTCTAAGATTTCTTTTAAAGTTGCAAATTCTAAGCCTAATACATTATCTAAGAATATTTCACGATCCATGTCTTCTAGAGTAAAACCATATGTTTCTGGTTTAAGTTCAGAATGCTCATTTTTTTCTACTAACCCTAAAGGGTCTAGATTCGCTTTTAAGTGTCCTCTAATTCTATATGCTCTTATCATCATAATTGCGCGAATAGAGTATAGGGTTGC
>JADHQX010000059.1 GCA_016777745.1 Candidatus Pelagibacterales bacterium | reverse complement strand
AGAGGATGCATTGAAAATGGTCGGGAAGATGCCCCAGCAAATTTATCCGCTGATAAACGCCAAAATGCCGCCATTTATCCATCGTTGCATCAAACCCGCCCGGCGCAAACATCAGTAAAGCGGGGCCATTGCCTTCAATCTGGTAATGGGTGCGAATTCCATCAATATCGACAAACGCCATCGGCTCTATCTCCTAGCGCTTCGTGGCGCCTTTGATTTGTTTCCCGGCACGGATATCAGCCGCACATTCGCCAAGCGCGTCAAAGGCGATCTTGCCAACATTGGCATAGTTCTCCTCATCGCTATCGACTGCCGCAGCGCTATAGCCAATCGCCGCATGCGCCATCCGCACCCGTCCATCAAGCCATGGGCCGCCCCCAAAACCACCAATCACCGGTATCGTGACAGCCTCGACGACTGCTGGTCCGACGATCGGCCCTGAATTGGTGAAATCCAGCAATTGTGCCCCGGCATCTTCCAGCATTTTTGCCTGACGGATCAACGTGTCAACCATTTCATCTGGTACCACCGCATCGGCGGTATTCATAGATTTATATTCCATACCATAAGCCAGCGCGGTTTGCGGCGTAACACCAAATTGCGCCCAAACAGGAATACCTGCCTTGACCAACGCTTCGACCCCTTCAGGCGCCTCGGCAGCACCATCCAGCTTGATCATATCGACGCCGGCTTCCTTGACCATACGGATTGCAGCATCCACCGCCTGTTGCGGGCCGGCCTGCAACGGGCCAAAAGGGAAATCCGCACTGACCAGCGCGTTCTTGACCCCGCGGCGCACCGCCTGACAAACTGGCATCATCTGATCCATGGTTATTTCAAGCGGGTTCGCCTGGCCCCATAGATTATATCCAACCGTATCACCCACCGACGCAATTTCGACACCGATGCGATCAACTATCTTGGCCATATGGGTGTCCCATACAACCATGCCGACAATTTTCTCGCCTCTTACCTTCATCGCTGCCAACGACGCTAAACTGACCTTGTCACCCATTTGTTTTACCCTCTTTGGTTATCAATGCTGCTGGGATTCGCCGCGATACGTCCAGCCGAAACATTTTGCTGGCACCGTGACGGCAAATGGTATCAATAAAACTCGTCAAAAAACATCTGATCCTGCGCCAATCCGGTTTCATAGGCGCGTTTTTGAATTGCTGCCGCCATTACCGCCGGACCCGCAAAATAGAGATCATAATCGCTGATTGCATCACCAATCTTTGCCCATGCTGCATCATGCACAAACCCGCCTTGATAGGTGGCACTCGCATCTTCAGACAGGACAATCTGCACATCTACATTCGTGCCAAGGCCGATTATTTCATCAATCAATGCGCCAACGGGGATATCGTCCTGATTGCGCCCACCATAAAAGAAATTGACCTGCCGCCCATCCAAAAGCCCAGCCACCGCCGCGCCGCGGATGATCGAGACCATCGGCGATAGCCCCGAGCCACCCGCAATCAAAAGCAGGTTGCGCGGGCTATTTTCTTTTAAATAGGCGCTACCATAAGGCCCATCGAGAGTGATGGTGTCGCCAATCTCAATCGCATCAAACAAATGCGACGTCACCGCACCACCCGGTACTTTCTTGATCTGGAACTGCCATTGATCGGTGCCACCCAGATTGCTCATCGAATAGGCGCGCCCTCCGTCAATTCCATCAATCACAACAAGCGCATATTGCCCCGGACGGAACCCGGCAGGTGCCGCCAATGTAAAGGTGAATTCGGCAATATCATGCGTGATCGACTGTTTTGAAACCAATTTGGCAGATTGCCGTGATGGCACAAATGGTGGCTGGTATTTGGCATCGCTGCGAAATTTAATCACGCAATCAGTCTCGGGCCGTGCCTGACAGCCAAGCCACCGGTTCCGCTTTAGATCACGCTCACCCCATGCTGGCGAATCCTCTCTGGCGTGATGAACAGTGCCTTCAGCCAGCTCAAATCGGCAATTACCGCAAGAGCCAACATTGCAAGAATAGGGCATCGCATGACCGGCTCGCAACGCCGCGCGCAAAATCGTATCATCTGGCATACAGACAAATTCATCATCACTTCCGGCAATTTTAATTTTATGCATATTACCCTCTTTAATCGAACAAGCTGGAAATTTGGGAGCTAAAACCTGAGAGGTTTGGGATATGGCAGATGTCGCGCAACGGCGAATATCGGCCTCGCATAATAGCCAGATCTAATCATTATGCCCATCATGCTTATGACTGTGATGGGCATGGTCATGGGTGTGGTCATGGGTATGAGCATGGTGGTGGTGATGCTGGCCATACGCGTGTTTTTGATGATGCTGGCGGCCGGCCTCATCGCCGCTGGCAAAAATTCGGTCAGTTTTGCTTGCGCCCGGTTCCTCACGGAACAGCAGTGACTTTACGGTCAGCGGCACGGTAAATGACGGCAACCGAATTTTGCCAAGATCGATATAATCAAAATCGCGAAGGATAATTCCGTCAATGACCAGCATATCGTTGCTGATCTGCAATTCATTCTGCAAGATACCGCCAAGCGTATAGGCAATGTCCCCATCCAGCATCACATAAAGAATGCCGCCACCGCCAAGATAGCCGGACAAAGCATCATGAATACCATCAGCCAGCGCCCGAATGCGCTGGTAATCAGGGCTGCCCCGCCAATCGAAAGCAAGCGCCGTTTCCGCCAGATTAATATCAAGGTCGAAGGCGGCAAAATGCGCGCGAATCGCGGCGGCAATCTCGTCGGCTGACGGGTCGCTGGTAAAATCAATATTTGGCTTTAGCACCTGCATATTGCGGCGCGGCAACACTTTGCCCGGGGCGCTGATCGTGCCAGTCTGGCCGCTTAGCTGAACCGAATATTCCGAGGCGCCAAGCGCTGTTGCCCGAATACCGGCGACCGCCGGCAGCAGTGGCGCCGGAAACGCACCAGCAGCGGCAAGATCGCCAAGATGTTTGCCAAGATAAAACCCGAGATCACCAAAATTTTGTGTCTCACGCTGATAAACATATTCAGCAACCCCGCCGGAAAACATTACCGCCTGAATATCGGTCAGATCATCTGGCAAATCGGTCAGGAACAATGCCGCCACTTCATCCGTCATCATACCGCCCAGCGCATTGACCAGAGCACGTGCCATGCCAGCAGCAATCTGATCCATTGTTTCAGCCGCAACGGATTGGCCAAGCTCAAGACCATGACCGGCGGTTTTGGCATGAAGCCGACCCGCCGCATCCAGCCGCACGATCTTGCCATCATCAATGGCAATCAGCCGCCCGCCAATATCCAACGCCGCCGTCCAGACAATTTTCCCGTGATCCAGCAATGCCAATTTGGTCGTGCCACCGCCGATATCAATATTCAAAATACGGTTTTCCTGATCATGGCTGGCCTTGGCCGCACCCGATCCAAAGGCGGCCAACATTGCCTCCATATGGTTACCAGCGGTTGCGGTAACAAACTCACCGCCCTTTTCCGCAATAACCTCGGCGACCGCCGCCGCATTATCACGGCGTAACGCCTCACCGGTCAGAATCACCACACCAATATCAATCTGTCGCGGCAGGATACCCGCCTTGGCATAAGCGGCATCAATGATCCGTCCCAAGGCAACCGCATCAATAGTTTTTTGATCGATGAACGGGGTAAAGCTGACCGGAGATTCAAAATCAGTGACCCGGTCAACAATTACGTAGCGGCTGGCAAGCGAATCATTCAGCCGCTGTAAATGAATCTGCGAAAAGATAACTTGTGTGCCAGATGATCCAATATCAACACCAACCGTGCTAAGCGTTACATTATCACGCTGCCATATCGGGTTATCCTCAAGAGGGCCCGGATCAATATCATCATGGTCGTGATCAGCATCGCCGTCATGTTCATGCGGGAAAAAATCACCAAAAGCATGGTCCGCAACTGTATGCGAGGCAGGCGAATTATCAGGTTTTTTCTGCGACATCGAATTGCCTTTCGTTCCGCTATACAGACCAATGTTCCATTGACATACTGGGAGGAAACTTCTAACATAGTCTAACAGTCGTTCCAAGATAAAAGCAGCCCAATCAGGCTGGACAAGCGCCAGTTGAACCAGCTGCCCAAACCTATAAATCGAGGCCCATCAATGATAAAAAATGCGATCGTTTCGGACAAGCTAGCCGATAAATTCCGCACCGAAAAAGAAACCACTTACACGCGGTTTATCGCTAATGAAGGCCTTGATATTGTCAATGGGTTATATGTTCGCAATCTTAATCATGTCGCGTTAAAGCCATGGGCGCGGCGCGGCGGCAATGCAGTCTTTATCAACCATGACGCATCGCGCACGACGAATGACTGCTATGTCATGGAAATTCCGGCTGGCGGCAAGCTCGTGCCCCAGCGCCAGCTTTTTGAAGAAACAATTTTAATTCTTTCCGGACGCGGCTCGACAACGGTCTGGAACGATCGCGGCGATAAAGCCTCGTTTGAGTGGGGCCCCGGCGCCATTTTTGGCATCCCGCTGAACGCCAATCATCAGCATTTCAATGGATCTGGCACCGAGCCTGCGCGCTATGTGTCAGTCACCAACATGCCGCCTTTAATGAATGTGTTCGAAGATCCGGAATTTATTTTCGGAACCCAGCATGACTTCCTTGGCCGCTTTTCCGGCGAACCTGATTACTTCGCTGATCAGGGCGAGCAAAAGGGTCTGTTGATGGAGACTAACTTTGTCGCCGATGCGGTGAATTTGCCGCTCATCGAAGCCAAAGAGCGCGGTGCTGGCGGCGGGCATATCCGCTTTCAATTGGCAAAATGTTCGATGAACAGCCATATCAGCCAGTTCCCAATTGGCACCTATAAAAAATGTCACCGTCATGGGCCGGGCGCGCATGTGATCATTTTGTCCGGCGAGGGCTATAGTCTGATGTGGCCTGAAGGCGAAGAGCCAACCCGGTATGAGTGGGAAGTTGGCAGCATGATTGTGCCGCCCAATATGTGGTATCATCAGCATTTCAACACCGGCACAACACCGGCCCGATATTTGGCCTTCAAATATGAAGGCGTCGCCATCCGCAATGCGCAGGGCGTGCCAAAGGCGTGGATTTCTCAGCGAATTGGCGGCGACCAGATCGATTATGCCGATGAAAGTCAGGAAGTGCGCACGATGTTTGCGGATGCCTTGGCTAAGAACGGAATAGCTGCAAATATGCAATCCGCGTATGATGCGGAACTACCCGACCTTCCGCCCAAGCGCTAGTTCTAACGTGATTTCCATAACGATCATTTAATCGTATTTGGATGAAACAAGACTTGTTTGTTTTTGGAGATTATACCGATGCTTAGAAAAGAAATTAACGACCTGCTGACCCAGACCAACGCAGGCACGCCGATGGGTGACTTATTCCGCCAATATTGGATTCCGGCGTTGCTCGCATCTGAACTGCCCGAAGATGATTGTGCGCCAGTGCGTGTCAAACTTCTTGGCGAGCGTTTGCTTGCTTTTCGAGACAGCAACGGCGAATACGGGCTGATCGATGAATTCTGTGCGCATCGTGGCGTCTCTTTGTGGTTTGGTCGTAATGAGGAAGGCGGCATCCGCTGCCCGTATCATGGCTGGAAATATGACGTAAACGGCAATTGCATCGAGGTGCCGTCCGAGCCTGAGGAAAGCGGCTTTTGTGAAAAGATCAAATTATCTGCCTATCCGCTGATCAAGCTTGGCGACATTCTCTGGACGCATATGGGCGATAAGGACAATGTTCCAGACCGGCCGAAATGGGAATTTGCCACGGTTCCAGCTGAACAGACCTACAGCTCAAAGCGCTGGCAGGAAAGCAATTGGATGCAGGCAATGGAAGGTGGCATTGACTCCAGTCATGTGTCTTTCCTGCATTCAGGAGGTCTAAAATCTGATCCTTTATTTAAAGGTGCAGCTGGCAACAAATATAATTTCAATGATAAGAAGCCAGTCTTTGAAGTTGTCGATTCAGAAGGCGGTCTTTATATTGGTGCCCGCCGGATGGCCGAAGAAGGCCATTATTACTGGCGCATCACACAATGGGTAATGCCAAGCTTTACAATGATTCCGCCGCGTGGTGATCACCCTGTTCATGGTCACTTCTGGATTCCGATTGATGATGAAAATTGCTGGGCATGGAGTTACGATTATCATCCGACCCGCGCCCTTACCGATCAAGAACGTCAATATATGATCGAGGGGAACGGCGTTCATAACCAATATGTGCCAGGAACGTTCCGCCCGTTGCAGAACAAAGATAATGACTATCTGATGGATCGCGACGCACAGAAACGCGGCGAGCTTTATTCCGGTGTCTGGGGCATTGCCATGCAGGATGCCAGCTTGCAGGAAAGCATGGGCCCGATTGTCGACCGAACCAAAGAAAATCTGGTATCAACCGACAATGGCATCATTATGGCGCGCCATAAATTACGCAAAGCGGTAAATGCCTTAACCGAAAACGGCATCACCCCGCCCGGCCGCGACACCAATCATCACCTTGTCCGCTCAGTGGCAAAGGTGCTGCCAAAGGACCAGCCATTCAGCGAGGCTTGCGCCGACGATTTCAAAGCAGAAGTCGGCAAACCGCAGACAACTGTCTAGATATAGGCGCGTGATGGGAAAGACGGTTCAGCCAACTTTATTGCATAGCTGTGCAAAGGCTAGCTCGGCTAGCGAGTTGCTGTTCCGCGTCCAATATCCAAATAGCCGTCACCGCAGGGCCCTGTTTCTGGGGCTTGACGATGCGGCAGCCGATTTAATCCGGTCACAGCTGGCAATTGCATCGCAGCCTGTTTACCGGCTCGCCGCCGACGCGCCAAACCAGTTAACCCTCAGCGACGAGCGCGGCACTGTCGGCCATCTTGAAGTCTTAATCTCGGCGCATGATCTGGTGCTTATGGTCTCAACAAACGCATCACAAGATCAGGCCGCAGCCGGTATTTACAATACGGCGCGTTCGCACAATATAATGGTCAATTGGATTATCCTGCATCAACAACCGGGGCGCCGCCCACAGGTTGCAAATCAGATTTTCACTAAGGATCCAGACATTATTGCCACCACCATTGATGCGCTTCGCATCGGAGATCTGTAACCAAATGGAATTGCTTGGGCTTCTTGTGATCGGGTTCTTTATTGGCATCACCCATGCCATGGAGGCTGATCACCTTGCTGCGGTGGCATCGGTCAATCAGCATGGGCGTGGGCTGCGCTTATTACTGCACCGCGGCGTTGTGTGGGGCATCGGCCATGGCATCGCGCTACTCCTCATATGTGGCATTGTGATCCTTGCCAGCATCAGTTTTGACAAAAGAGTCGAAGCCTGGCTGGAGTTGACGGTTGCTGCGATGATTATTGGCCTTGGGCTAAACACTATTTACCGTTTAGCCGTCCGCAAAGTGCATTTCCATGT
>JADHQX010000058.1 GCA_016777745.1 Candidatus Pelagibacterales bacterium | reverse complement strand
CAATCCGCATCTATAATCCGGTCAAACAATCGATTGATCATGATCCTGACGGGCAATTTATCCGCCGCTGGGTGCCTGAACTGGCGCATTTGCCACCACAATGGATTCATCAGCCGCAGGCCATGCCGCCGGTCGAGGCGGCGGCGATTGGCTGGGTCAGTGGACGCGATTACCCCTTGCCTATTGTCGAAAATACAGCTGCCATGCGCGACGCGCGTGACCGGATTTATGCGGTTCGCAAAAGCGATCATTTCAAGGCAATGGCCCGTGCCGTCTATCAAAAATTGGGAAGCCGAAAACCGTCACCGAAAAGGCCGCGCCGCAAGATTGATGACGCGCAGCCCCGCCTGATTTGACCCCCGCACTGGCGATCTTATCACGGGCTGTTAGGGGCGTCATCAATATGGCTTTGTGCCTCGTCAAGCATCTGGATAACAGCCGCTTCAAGGGCGCGCGCAAAGGCCATTGCCGCGCGCGATAGCGGGTGACGTTTTGGCGTGATGATGGAAAATTGATAGGTGATCTTTGGCGTGAATCGGCGAAAGGCAATGCTGTTATTATCTGGCCAAAGGCGGCGATGAATCCATGCATTTAACGGGCTAAAGACGCCAAAGCCCGCACCCGATCCGATAATTTCATATTGGGCGGCCCCATTCTGCATCTGGAATTTTGGATCGAAAGCGACACCAGCATTATCAAAAGCCGCTTTGAGCGCCTCGGCAATATGATGTTCGGGCAAAAAGCTCGCGCAGGGGCGGCCTGCCAGATCTGCTGGCTCGATCACCGATTTTGCTAAAAGCGGATCCCCATTTGGTAAGGCACAAACGCAATCAACGTCAAAGCGCCGACAGTGAATCAAATCACTGTCTTTGCCGCGCTCGGCAAGGCCAACATCGAATCGTTGTGTTTCCATGCTGGAAATGACTTCAGGCGATCCTTGAACCGCGACTTGAAAATTGGCTTTCGGATGTTTTTTAGAGAATTCGGCAATGATGGCTGGCAGGAAATGATCACCAAAGACAGGCATTGAACTGATATTGATTTTTGTCGGGGTTGCTTCGCCACCTGATTTTAATAATTGTTTCAGATCGTCAACCTGCTCCAGAATTTCATTGGCCCTATCAAGCAGAAAAAAAGCTTCAGGGACAGGGATTAAACGGCCCCTCTGGCGCTCAAATAACTGGCAATTCATGTTTTTTTCAAGTTCTTTTACGGTTGCGCTTAGGGCCGGCTGGGTACGCCCCAATTGTCGCGCTGCGGCAGAAATTGAACCGGTCTTCATAATTTCGCGAATGACCGTCATCTGCCACAGGCTAATCATTTCATGCCTCTTGTTTGTTTGCTAGGTGTCATATGTTAACCCATAAAAATTATTTATGGAATTAGAATAATTTATAATTTGTATTAATGGAAAATCTCGCCCTAAAGTTAGGTCAATCGGTGTGATTTTTAAATGATGCCGGAAATTTGGCAAATGGGGGATTGCCTGATCTTGGTGTGGATCATTTGGGTCGGGGCTATTTCCTTCATTTGTTTGGCGAAGCGTTTGGCTAAAATAAGGCTGTAAAGGCAATTGGCCGCAACTGCTTCACTAATTGACGTAACCATAGTGGAGGAACCCATGAAATATTTAAGCAAGCTATTTGCAACAGCTTTGGTTTCATTGCTTGCAATGGGCAGTGTAGCTCAGGCGCAAGATATGAAATTTTTTCGCATCGGCACCGGCGGAACTGGTGGCACCTATTATCCGATTGGTGGTTTGATTGCGAACGCAATCTCAAACCCGCCAGGCTCGCGCCCTTGTGACAAAGGCGGTAGCTGTGGCGTTCCAAATCTGGTCGCGATTGCTGTTTCGACAACTGCCTCGGTCTTTAATGCCAACGCCATTCAGGCAGGCTCGCTTGATGCCGGTCTGGCAGGCGCACAAACTGTTGTCCAGAGCTACAAAGGCGAAGGTAAGTTTGTGAACAACAGAAAAGACAAGATTCGCGTCATTGCCAATCTCTATCCAGAGAGCATGCATTTGGTGTTGAAAAAGGGAACAAAGCTAAACAGCCTAAAAGACCTTAATGGTATGAAGGTTGGCGTGGCTGCAGCAGGTTCTGGAACGCAGGTATCTGTTCGCATGATCCTCAAGCATTATGACATCAAAGCCGATGAATATGAGTTGAATGTCGGGCAAAGCGCACAGCGTCTTGCTGATGGCCAGATTGACGCATTCTTCTATGCTGCTGGTACACCGCTTTCATCTTTGATCCAGCTTGGTTCAACCAAAGGCTTTGATCTTTACAGCTTTTCGTCTGATGAGCAAAAAGCCATCAATAAGATCATCCCTTACTATGTCGAAGACGTCATTGAAGCGGGTGTCTATGAAAATATTGGCTATAAAGTCAGCACTGTAGCGGTGAATGGCCAGTTGATCACATCAGTCGATCAGCCTGCCGATCTTATCTATGACATCACAAAAGCATTGTGGAACGACAATACCCGCAAGCTTCTTGATAAAGGTCATCCAAAAGGCAAAGCCATCCAGAAAGCAACAGCGCTAAAAGGCGTTTTGATTCCATTGCACCCTGGTGCCGAGCGTTTCTATAAAGAAGCCGGCTTAATGTAATCTCACATTCTTTGTTAGGGCGGTCATGTGCCGCCCTAACAAATTCATATCGTAAATACCGCGGCTCAATCAGGGGAATAAATTCATGGAAAAATTTAGTCTTGAGCGCGCCCTCTCTCTTGAGAGCCAATATGATGATTCGCTAGCCACACGGCCGATTGGCGCATGGCTTGCTAAATTTGTTTTCTTTTTCAGTATTATTTTTGCACTTTATCACTACGTCACATCGGGCATTGGCGTGCCAGTTGATTACTGGCATATGGGCGCCCATATGTCCGGCGTTCTTATTTTGATCTTTATTTCCTTTCCAGCCACAAAGCGCCTTCGGCAACAATCGTTAGATGCCCAGCCTTGGTGGAGCTTTTCAGGCGTACCGATTTATGACTGGCTGTTGATGATCGCTGGTGTGACAGCATCGCTATATGTCGGCTTTAGCTGGTACGGATTTGAATTTAACTTTTTGGGATTGAGTCTGGTTGTTCCCGAGCAGGTTTTGCGCATGGGTGTTCCCTTGCCAATCGACGTGTTTTTCGGGACGGTTCTGATTGTGGTGCTGCTTGAAGCGGTGCGCCGTACGATTGGCATTATCGTGCCAATCATCATTCTGTTGTTCACGGCCTACGCTATTTTCGGCCAATCAATTCCCGTTCAAATTCTCAAACATCCAGGATTAAGCTGGTCACTTTTTGTCAATAACATGTATTTCCCTGATCTTGGAATCTATGGGGTGACATTGTGGATTGTCTCAACGGTGGTGTTTCATTTTGTGCTGTTTGGCGTGTTGGCGCAACGCATTGGTCTTGGGCAGTTTTTTGTCGATTTGGCCACGGTGGTTGCGGGCAGATATACAGGCGGCCTGGCCAAGGTTTCGGTTGTATCTTCGGCCTTGTTTGGCACCATTTCAGGATCATCAATTGCCAATACCGTATCGACTGGATCGCTGACCATTCCGAATATGAAAAAAAGCGGTTATCCGGGGCATTTCGCCGGGGGTGTTGAGGCGGCGGCGAGTGCTGGCGGGCAAATAACCCCACCAATCATGGGAGCAGCTGCCTTTGTTCTCGCCGAGTTTTTGGAAATTTCCTACAGCACGGTGGTCATTGCTGCCGCTGTTCCTGCGGCCATGCATTATATCGGGGTGCTGTCGATTGTTCATTTCAAGGCAAAAAAATTAGGCCTCAAAGGTCTCAACGCCGATCAGATACCGAAATTCATTGGCGTGCTCAAGCAAGGCTGGATGACCGCCATTCCGCTTGTTGTGCTGATTTATGTTTTGTTTTCGGGCTATTCACCGCATATGGCAGCATTTTGGGGCATCACCGCCATTCTGGTTGTTGGCTTTATAAATCCGAACCACCGTATCGGCGTTGGAGATTTGCTGGCAGGGGCATCGCAAGGGGTGAAATACGCCTTGTCGGTTGGCGCGGTTTGTGCGGCGATTGGCATCGTTGTTGGTGTGGTGAATGCTACCGGCCTTGGCTTTCGCTTAGGGTTTATGGTGACCAATAGTGCGCTTGGCATGGGCGAAGCAATTCAAGGCTGGTTTAGCTATATTCCGCTGATTGATTTTTCATTGGATGATATCACGCTGTTTATTTCGCTGATATTGATTGCGGTCACTTGTATCCTTATGGGGGCAGGCCTGCCGACAACCGCGCTTTATGTGATGTTGGCAACTGTGGCCCAGCCAGCCTTGGCAGGCCTTGGTGTTCCGCCGCTCGCATCGCATCTGTTCGTTTTATATTACGGTGTGATTTCCGAAATAACGCCGCCCGTTTGCGCCTCGGCCTATGCGGCGGCCGGCATTGCTGGCGCGAACCCGTTCAAAACGGGGCTATCGGCCTTTTCCTTGGGGATTGGCAAGCTGCTCGTCCCAATGGTGTTTGTCTATTCACCGGCAATGTTGATTGTTCTTGATGATTATTTCACCTATGCCGAATTTTTCCAGACAACCATAACATGTGCTTTGGGTGTGTTTATGATTTCCGCATCGGTCGCTGGCTATTTGCTGGTTTCAATGAACGGGCCTAGCCGTGTAATATTTGCATTGGCTGGTTTGCTTTTGGTTTCGCCAAGTGGGACCGCGGCTCTTTACTCACTCATCTTTGCATCGCCGGTTTTGGTGTGGCAAATTTATGCACGCTATTATATCCGGGAGTCGCGATCAGGGGTGACCTGATGTATTCGGCATCGCGTGATACAGCAAAGGCTTATAAATGGAGTGATGGCGGCGTTGGCTGGCCACTCGTCGAGACCGAAGGCTTGCTTGTGATTGAAGAAACCTTGGCATCTGGCTGCGGCGAAAAACATCATTATCACAATCAAGCGGCACAATGTTTCTACATGCTGGCGGGGTGCGCTGTGATGCAGTTTGCTGATGGCCGGCATGTTGAAATTGACACAGGCATGGCCTTGCATATCCCGCCTAAAACCGGTCATGCAATTGTTAATCAGACGGACGACGAAATCCGGTTTCTGGTGATATCGGCGCCATCATCACGCGGCGATCGGCATGAAGTGGAACAGGACAAATGACACTGCCGGACAGCAGGATTGATGTTGCTGTCGTTGGGGCGGGCATTATTGGCGTTTGTACCGCGCTTGAACTTGCCGAACGCGGCATGAGGGTTACGATTTTTGACCCTGCGCCGGTCTGTAGCAAAACCAGCTATGGTAATGCTGGTGTCATCTCGCCTTGGACTTGTGTTCCGCAATCAATGCCGGGCTTGTGGAAACAGGTTCCGCGCTGGCTGATTGACCCCGAAGGGCCGGTTTCGATCCGCCTTGGGCATTTGCCAAAACTATTGCCATGGGTTTTGCGGTTTCTTGCGGCTGGACGATCCGAGCGGCTTGACCCGGTTGCCGATGGCTTGTTCCGCTTAAGCAAGGGTAGTGTCGCCGCCTATAAAAAACGGCTTGCCGGAACGGGGCAAGAACAATTGGTTCGCGATTCCATGTATGTTCATGTCTATCGCGATCCGAAAGCGGCGTCTCTTGATCACCTTGGTTGGCAATTGCGCCAAGCGCGCCAAGTGCCAATCGAGCTGATTGATAAACAGGCATTGCAGGAAATCGAACCGCATATTGCTGATGATTTTGCGGCTGCCATTCTGATCAAACAGCAGGGGCGTGCAAGTGACCCTGCGGGGATCGGAATTGCATTGGCGGAAAAGGCATTGGCAAAAGGCGCCGAACACATTCAAACAAAAGTTCGCGAAATCCATCCCGATCAGGGTTATGGCTGCCAGCTGGTCACTGATCAGGGTGTGTTTAATGCCGGAAAAATCGTTTTGGCAGCAGGGGTATGGTCATGTCAGTTGCTCAAGCGCTTTGGCATTAAGCTGCCGCTGGAGGCCGAACGTGGCTATCATCTGGTGTTACGGAATCCGGGCATTACGATCAATCATTCGGTTATGGATGCCGATCAGAAATATGTCGCCAGCTTGATGCAGGCTGGTGTCAGGGTTGCTGGCACGGCTGAATTTGCTGGTCTTGAAGCCGCGCCAAATTATGCGCGCGCGCGGCGTTTTGCCGATCAAGCCAAAAGGCTCTTCCCGCAATTAAACTGTGCCGATCCGGATGAATGGATGGGGTCGCGTCCCAGCTTTCCTGACAGCCTTCCCTGTCTTGGCGAGATTCCGGGTGTGAAGAATATTATCGCTGCTTTTGGGCATTCGCATTATGGATTGGGCATGGCGCCAGGTACCAGCGAGATAATCGCCGATTATATCACCAAGCGTATAGATCGCGAAACGCTGTCACCTTATCGCATCACGCGGTTCCAATGACAGAAATCGCAAAATCCAATTTTGATGCGATTGTTGCTGGTGGTGGTTTGATCGGTCTTGCGATCGGTTATGGACTGTCGCGCCGCGGCCTGTCAGTGCTGTTGCTTGATGCTGAAGATACCGCCTTGCGGGCGGCACGCGGTAATTTTGGGCTGGTCTGGGTGCAGGGCAAGGGTGCCTATTTTCCGCCCTATGCCGATTGGACAATGCGATCATCCGAGCTATGGCCAAAGCTGGCTGAGGAGTTGCAAGAAACCGGCGGCCCAGCATTGGGTCTTCATCAAGATGGCGGTCTTAGCATATGCCTTAGCGAGGCCGAAATGCAGCAAAGATATGAAAAGCTGGATCATCTTCGCGCACATCAAAATGGTCGTTTCCAGTTTGAAATGCTTGACCGCGCTGCGCTGAAAGAGATCATGCCCGGCATTGGCCCCAAAGTTGTCGGAGCGGCCTATTGTCCGCATGATGGGCATGTGAATCCGCTTTACCTGATGCGGGCATTGCAAACCGGTTTGATCAGAAATGGTGGTGTTTGCCTTGCCAATGCAGCCGTTCGCAAAATTGATAAAATAGGCAGCAGCATCCGCGTTGGCACAGCAAAAGGTGATTTTGAATGTCAAAGGATTGTTCTGGCGGCGGGTCTTGCCAATGCCGAGCTTGCCCCGATGGTTGGTCTGCAGCAATCGCTTAAGCCGCAAAAGGGTCAGATTGTTGTTACTGAAAAGCTTGATCAGCAAATGCCATTGCCAACATTGCTTTTGCGGCAAACCGATGAAGGCGGGTTGATGATTGGTGACAGCCATGAGGATACCGGATTTGAAACCAGCGTTCGCCCCAATATTGTTAGCGGAATTGCCGATCGTGCGCTGGCGACCTTGCCAGCCTTGGCTAATGTTGGGGTTGTTCGAAGCTGGGCCGCGCTTCGGGTGATGTCAAAAGACGGCTATCCGATTTATGATCAATCTGAAGCCATGCCCGGTGCCTTTGCCATATCTTGCCATAGCGGTGTAACATTATCGGCAGCACATGC
>JADHQX010000057.1 GCA_016777745.1 Candidatus Pelagibacterales bacterium | reverse complement strand
ACAGTTCTTGCAAATATATTTGCATAATGACTATAGCAGGCAGATTCAATTTCTTGTTTTTTCCAATTTAGCTTAACTTCAGTTACTGACGCTCCTAATGATTTAAATTTTTCAAGAGCCGATAAAGTATTTTTTTCGACTTCCTGGTCAACTTCAAAATATCCAAGATCCATAGAGTAAGCAATTTTCCAATCTTTAATATTTTCATATTCAAGTGGTAAAGAAATTGCAGGACGCAAACTCGAAATATCTTTTGCATGTGGTCCACACATAATATTCTGCATTAGCGCACAATCTGAAACAGTACGTGCCATTGGCCCAATAACACAATACTGATCAATGTTATATGGAGCACTTTGAGGATTTCTACCAAAGGGTGGTTTGTATCCAACTATACCACAAGCTGATGCTGGGATTCTTATTGAGCCACCAATATCACTACCTGTTGCCAACATTGTACAGCCAGTAGCTAAAGCAGCAGCGCTACCACCACTAGATCCTCCTGGAGTCATATCTAAGTTCCAAGGATTTCTTGTTACTCCATTTACCTTTGAATGACAGAAAGATGTTAATGAAAATTCGGGATTGGTAGTCCGACCATGAATTATTGCTCCAGAATTTGTAAGAGACTCAACATCAATATCAGTTTGATCAGCAACATAATCTTTAAAAATTAAACTCCCATTTTTATTGGGCTGTCCTTTTATATCGACTTCATCTTTAATTGCCAAGGGTATGCCTTCTAAAGGTAAAGTTTCTTTATCTTGCGAATATTTTATTTCTGCAGCTTTAGCCTGCTTAAGAGATTCTTCAAATTGAATAAAGTTAAAAGCATTTATTTTTGGATTTACATCATCAATTCTTTTTTTTATTTCTATTAGAAGCTCAACTGGAGATAATGTTTTATTCTTAAACATCTCTAAGGCCTGTGAAGCCGATAAATAACAAATCTCAAGGTTTAAATCACTCATATAATTATTTTATTTTAATTTACTCATTAATAAAATATATTGAATTTATCAAATGATTGAACAAAATATTAAAAATTTAATTTATAAGCAAGATCCACACGCTGGTATGGACCAGCTGTTTTTTACTAATAAAGATCTATTTAACCTCAGCTATGAGGCTATGTTTAAAAAACAATGGGTATGCCTTACGCACCTGTCCTACTTTGATGAGAATGAAGTTTTTACTTATCAAATTAATGATAGTTTTATTGAAATTAAGAAACTAAAAAATAAAAATCTTTCCATTTCATCCCCTAAATTAAACAGCCATTGTCATATTAAAGTTTATGAAAGTTTAGTATTTATTAATTTATCTGAGTTTCCATACTCATTTGAGGAATTTATAAACCCTTTGGAACCATATATAAAAATGCATGGTCTTAATGACGGTAAAATTGCTTTCAAGAAAGACTATATATTTAATGCTTCACATTTAGCAGCTATTCATAATTTTAAAGAATGTGCACATTGTTGGGGAGGTGAGTTTACTCATAAAGATTATCTAAGTGTTCATGGAGAGGAATACTGTAATTCATATGGGGCAGGAGTAGGGTCAGGAATTGAATCACCTAAACTTGATCAAAGGATTAAAGATTGGACGCTGGAGACAAAAAATAAAGGTTTATTTGTTGGTGAATATAATGAAGACACAAATAAATTTTTTCGTATAGCTGAGCGTACCCCCCTAGCTGAAGGTATAAAGTCAGAAACTATTGATGGAAGTTATTCATGTTCATCGTTGATGGGGGATTTTAGAACGATTGGACCTGATAACGGCTACACTGCAATTGGATTTAGTCCATTTAATAGTTTTATTGCTAATAATGAATTTGTAATTCTTTTTTTATTTTCTCCAGTAAGTCAAAGTAAAACTATCGTTACTCAATACTGGATAAAACATAAAGAGGCAGATGTTGATATTGAGAAAATGATTTTTCTATGGGATCAAACATCTAAGGAAGATTCCCAGTTGTGTGAAATGAATCAAAAAGGAATTGAGAGTCAAGCCTATCAACCTGGTAGGTACGGCGATCTTGAAATAAGCCTTGTTCATTATCAAAAGTTTTACTTGGACCATTTGCAAAATTATATCAAAGGGCTTGTCTAGGTAAGTATAGTATTATGGAGATTGCTAATGAATCTGAGTTAGAAAAACTTTTAAACAAAAAGGGCATTGAGTATCTAGATGCTATTTTTACTGATTTATGTGGTTACGTCAGGGGTAAAAGATTTCCTTTAAATGAAGCGAGTAAAATATTTAAAGATGGATTTCAGTTGCCGTATTCAGTCTTCTATCTAGATGCATTAGGTGGAGTTACCAATAACCTTGAACTAGGTTGGGCTGATGGGGATCCAGATGGACTATTTTTTCCTATTACTAACACTATAAAAAAAGTTCCTTGGAATGATAATACCCTTCAAATACTAGTATCGATGTGCGATGAAGATAAAAAACCTTCTATTCTCGATCCAAGAAATATGTTGGCTTCAATTTTAAAAAAATTTGATGCTATTAATTTAAAACCTGTAGTTGCCTTTGAGCTTGAGTTTTATTTACTAGATAAGAATAAAGATAACTTAGGAAAACCTTTACCAGCCACAGGAGTAGACAAAACAAATGTCTATGGGATGCGTGAGCTCGATATCTTTAAAAAACTTCTAGAAGATATAAATGAAAATTGTAAAATACAAAATATTCCAGCTTCCACATTTACAAGTGAGTTTGCTCCAACTCAATATGAAATAAATCTATCGCACACTAGTGATTTACTGAAAGCTGCTGATGATGCATCTCTTCTTAGAAGAATAATACACGAAACAACTTTAAAGCATGGTTATGAAGCAACATTTATGGCAAAGCCATTCTTAGAGCAAACTGGAAGTGGCATGCATATACATATGTCAATGTATGATGATAAAGACAAAAATTTATTTTCGTCAGGTGATAATCTTGGGAGTGATTTATTAAAGCATGCGATAGCAGGAATGCAATCAACTCTTTATGATAGTTTCCCCATCTTTATTCCAAATCGGAATGGTTTTAGAAG
The DNA here is from genome assembly GCA_016777745.1 of Candidatus Pelagibacterales bacterium. The sequence goes on along the minus strand of JADHQX010000057.1, from coordinate 4,487 downwards.
AATTAAACCAGATCAATTTGTGCCAGTGAATAAATCATGGGGATATAATAATAGAACAGTTGCCTTAAGAATTCCGTCAGGAAAAGATGATGCTAGGCGTATTGAGCATCGTGTAGCATCAGCTGATGCGAACGCCTACTTAACATTAGCTAGTATTTTGGCTGGTGTACTTAATGGTATCAATAATAAATTACAACCGACACACTTTATAGAATATGGCACTAACGCTGGAATTCAAACCCAGGCTGATCCAGAAATTCCTACTTCATTAGAAAATTCCCTAATTAGATTTGAAAACTCAAAAATTTTAAAAGAATATTTTGGAGAAAACTACCTCAAGCTTTATGCTTCTGTTAAAAGAGGTGAGGAAAATTTATATAATTCTACCTTTATACCAAAAGAAGAATATGATTATTACTTATAGGATTTAAATGACTGAAAAATTAATTAGAACTGACAAAGATTACATTGCTTATTTAAAACTCAACGACAATCCAGCAAATAGTCTTTCATCAGAAATGATGGGTGCAATTCAAGCTGAGTTAACAGAAATAGACACAAATCCTGCTATTAGGGTTGTAGTTTTTGAGTCAGCAAGTGAAAAAATATTTTGTTCTGGACATAGCTTAACAGAAGTCAAAGGTATGATGAGTGATAAAGATGTGCAGGCTCAAGAAAAATTATTTGCCCAGTGTTCTATGATGATGAAACAAATTCAACAAATTTCTAAACCAGCAATTGCTAAAGTAAGAGGCGTAGCTACTGCTGCAGGAAATCAACTAGTAGCATCTTGTGACCTTGCCTATGGTTCAGAGGATTCAAGGTATGCATTACCAGGGGCAAATATAGGATTATTTTGTCATACACCACAAGTTGCCGTTTCTAGAACAGTAGGTCGTAAAGCGACAATGGAAATGTTATTAAGTGGCCAAATGATTAATTCTGCAAAAGCTGAAAAAATTGGATTAATAAATAAAGTAGTTAGTTCAGCTGATTTAGACAGTGAAGTAGAAATGGTTTGTGCAACTATTAATCAGAAATCTGCTGAGGTCATTGCTCAAGGCAAAAGAAGTTTTTATCGACAAATTGAAATGGGATTGACTGACGCGTATGCTGCAACTAGTCAAAATATGGTAAAAAATCTTGAATTAAATGATGCCAATGAAGGTATAAGTTCTTTTTTAGAAAAAAGACAGCCTGAGTGGACTAACGATTAACAGCTAAAGTTTCTGGTTGAATATCTTTTTTTAACACGGTTTCTCTTCTAATAATAATTAGTGAAGAAATTACAATTAAAGCAGCACCAAAATAAGTATTCCAAGTTGGAACCTCTCCCCAAATTAAATAACCAAATATTATTGCATAAATAAGGCTTAAGTATTTTAATGGAGTAACAATTGAAACTTCAGCATTTTTAAAGGCTGCTGTAAGTGCAAGATTACCTATACCACCAGAAACCCCAACACATGTTAGAATAAATAAATCAAAACCAGAAACTGGCATTTTCCAATCTCCAAATAATGGAATAGTCACTAATGAAGCAATAATTCCAAATATGGTGAAATATAGTGCGACCAAATAAGTTGGCTCGGTTTCACTAAGTTTTCGAATTGAAATAGATACCATTCCAAAGAAAAAGCAGAAAGTAAGAGGTAGGAACATATAAGCAGTAAAATCTGTTGAAAGTGGATTGACCAAAACACACACACCAATAAACCCAAGAATTATCGCCATCCAGCGTCTCATTCGAACTACTTCATGGAGGATAAGTATTGATAAGATAGTTGAAAAGATTGGGGAGGCGAAGGTTAGGGATACTGTTTGTGCCAAGGGCAGATAATGTAATGATGCATAAACAGCAAAAAGAGCACAAGTTCCTGTAATGCATCGAATAAAATGTAATCCAGGTTTTTTAGTTTCAAATAAGTTTTTCCATCGTTCCTTGGGGACCACAAAAACTAAAGGGATGATGCCAAAAATCATTCGAAAAAATATAACTTCGCCAATGGGATAGCTTGCAGTAGTCCATTTTACTGATAAATCCATTATAGAAAAGCCTGTAACAGAAATAAGCATAAAGAAGGCAGCTGCTTGAATGTTATTTTTATTCATATTTCTGTTTTTAATAAAGTTGATATAATAGAATTTGAATATTAACAGTAATTGAAAAATGAGCGTCTGGAAATACTTAATGGCAGCGTCTTTGGGCAATATGATTGCAGGCCCATTGGGAGCTTTAGCATTTACTGCTGGAGCTTTTTTTCTTGGTGGCAAAAAAACTCTTAATAATACTGGCAATAAGTTTAACCAACAGCAGAGTGTTTATGCAATTGGCTTAATTGTACTTGCTGCAAAATTAGCTAAAGCAGATGGTACTGTAACTTCAGATGAAATAGCTAAGTTTAAAAAGATTTTTAGAATTCCACAATCTGACTTCAAGCAAGTTGCTGCTATTTGGAAGCAAGCCGCAGAAACTAGCGATGGTTTTGAGATGTACGCAGAACAACTTTATCAAACATTTAGACGTTCACCGCAAATGCTAGAACAGATTATCTTAGGTCTTTTTGAAATAGGCTATGCCGATCATGAGTTATCATCTCCAGAGTTAAAATTTATTAAAAAAGTTAGTAATATTTTTAGATTAGACCAACAAACCTTTAATCGTCTTCGCAATTCAAGACCAGAGTTTGTTAAGGAAGATCCATACAAGGTATTAGGCGTAAAAAAATCAGATAGTATTAATGATATTAAAAAAGCCTATCGAGCACTAGCTCGAAAAAATCATCCTGATGTTATGCGTGCTAAAGGAATAACTGACACAAGTATAATTCGAAAAGCTAAAGAAAAATTTCAATTAATTAATGATGCTTATGAACAAATCTTGAAAATAAAGGGTGTGAAATAGCTAAAACTTAGAATATTTCTAAACAAGGACTAGATTGTTTGAATATCAAGGCTATAGTTAGTTTATGAGTTTTTTAATTTTTGTAGCACTTTTAGTACTGATTTATATCCTGTACTTAATTAGACAAGACCTGCAAGATCATCACGTTAGAACCGAGTCTATGTTACAACGCATCTCAGAGACAGTTGTTAAGTCAGCAGATTCTGAAAAAGACGATTAAACTTAATTTTTTTTACTCCACTTACTTCTCTTCCGATTACGAATAAATGGTGGATATACTCCAGTATTAAGAAATATTTTGATATATCTTTTTTGGAGCCAGAAGATTTTTTTAAGTGTTTCAAACATATTATTGCTAACAAATTAATTAGTTTTTAAAAAAAATATATACTATATTTCAGCTATGAATGAACAAGATATTTTAGAAAATCGCAACTGGCTCGAGGTATGGCATCATTACTATGATCCTGAATTAAAGTTAGAGCCGAATGATCCTAATGCTATATGCATTAGTTCAGTTGATGCCTCAGGAATGCCCAATGGTCGATACGTTTTATTAAAAGATGTATCTGAAAAAGGCTTTTTATTTTATACCAATTTAAAGAGTCAAAAAGGCAAGGAGTTGTTTGAAGCAGGTAAGGGTGCATTAACTTGGTGGTCACGAGCACAGAATAAATCAGTACGGGTACAGGGAACGGTAGAACAAGTAAGTGATGATATTGCAGATACTTATTGGGCTTCTCGAAAGGAAGATGCAAAAATTTCTGCAATTTTATCCAAACAAAGTGATGAGGTTGCAAGTCGAGAACAGTTAGAGGAAGAATTTGCTAAGCTTAAAGCAGAATATGCTGGTAAAGATATTCCACGCCCAAAACATTGGTCAGGTGTAATTATTTGTCCACAAAAAATAGAATTTTGGGAAGCAACATCCGCTTACACATCGCGACTACACAATAGATTTGTATTTGAACTTAATAATAATCAATGGATTACAAAAAGGCTGTACCCATAATTCATGCTTAAGAAGATTATAATCTGTATAGTGGCACTAACCATTTCCCCACTGTACGCATTCGCCAAAGAAGACTTACCAGTTCCACGATGGGTTAGTTTAAATGCTGAGGCTAATATGCGCAAAGGCCCAAACACTAACGCATCTATCATGTACCACTATCAATTTGAAGGTTATCCAATGGAAATAATTCGACAAATCGATGGTTGGCGATATGTGCGTGATCCATTAGATGGCACTGAAGGTTGGATGAGCCACATACTATTTAATGGTGCACGCCATGTGATAACTTCAAATAAAGACATTAGCTATGGTTATAAAACAACTAATAAAAGTAAGATTGTTGCAAAATTAGCTTTTGGGGTACATGGCAAAATTTTAAACTGTAATTCCAATTGGTGTTATGTTGCTGTTAACACTAATGCGAAATCTAGTAAAATGTACCTTGAAAAGAAAAATCTCTATGGAGTTTATGCCCACGAAATTATTGATTAATTTCTTTTTTTGAACACACTTTCTCCATAATAAAGGCTCAATTTCCTACTATCTTTTAAAGCAGTAGACAGAAAG
>JADHQX010000056.1 GCA_016777745.1 Candidatus Pelagibacterales bacterium | reverse complement strand
CCGGGTACATCAACGAATGTTACAATTGGTATATTGAAACAGTCACAGAATCTAACAAATCTTGCAGCCTTTTTGCTTGCATCTATATCAAGGCAACCAGCTAATACTAATGGCTGATTTGCTACAAAACCAACAGTTCGACCCTCTACTCTTCCAAAACCAACAATCATATTTTTAGCAAATTCAGCCTGTATTTCGAAGAAATCACTATTATCAACGACTTTATTTATAAGCTCTAACATATCATAGGGTTTATTTGGATTATCTGGTACCAAAGTATCCAATGACAGATCCGGACTTAAATCTTGAAATTCAGATTTTTGACTAATTGATTTTTCTTTATTACTTGATGGCAGTAAATCTATTAATTTTTTAACTTCGTATAAAGTTTCAATATCATTTTCATAAGCTCCGTCAGCAACCGATGATTTTGATGTATGAGTTTTTGCACCACCAAGCTCTTCTTGTGTTACGTTCTCTTGAGTTACAGTTTTAACTACATCTGGTCCCGTTACAAACATAAAGGAAGTATCTTTAACCATAAAGATAAAGTCTGTCATTGCTGGAGAATATACAGCTCCCCCTGCACAAGGTCCCATAATAACTGATATCTGTGGAATAACCCCAGATGCTAATACATTTTTTTGGAAAACATCACCATAACCTCCAAGCGACGCAACCCCTTCTTGAATTCGGGCGCCTCCAGAATCATTTATGCCAATAACAGGCGCACCTACTTTCAATGCCATATCCATTATCTTACAAATTTTTTCAGCGTGGGCTTCTGATAAAGATCCACCAAAAACTGTAAAGTCCTGACTAAATAGGTAAACAAGTTTACCATTTATTTTTCCACTGCCAGTTACAACACTATCTCCAGGGTATTTTTTCTTAGCCATGCCAAAGTCATTAGTTCTATGCTCAACATACATGTCGTATTCTTCAAATGTATCTTCATCTAACAAAACATCGATTCTTTCACGCGCAGTTAGCTTGCCTCTAGCATGCTGTGCATCAACTCTCTTCTTGCCTCCACCCTCTCTGGCTTGGCTTCTCTTCTTTTCTAATTCTTCAATAATTGATGTCATAATATTCCTTATAATAACTAATTAATCTAAATTAAACAATCATATGTAGTTAAAAAAATGATTTGGTAAATTTGCCTCAACATTGACGAGTTCATCATCAGGATCATTAAATTCAATTTTTTTTGCATGTAAAAAAAGGTTGTTCTCATTTTTATAGACTTTTGACACTGGTAAATAATATTTATTGTCACCTAATATCGGGAAACCATTAAGTTTACAATGTATTCTTAATTGATGTTTTCTTCCAGTTGTAGGAGTTAACTCAATATGGGTTAGGTCTTCTGATAGTCTTTTAATGACCTTATATTTTGTTTCTGCGCTATGACGCTGATCATCTTCTTCAATATCATTATTCATCACTCCCTCATTATCATTTGGACATCCTATGATGATTGCTTCATAAGTTTTATTAATTTCTCTATTACTAAACAAATCAGAGAAATGTTTTGCAGATTGTCTATTAAGAGCGAAGATGAGAATCCCACTGGTATCTCTATCTAATCGATGTACTAGTAAGGGCCTACTATCAAATAGATTTGAATGATAAAGCATATCATCTAAATTTGTCTTTAAACCACTACCACCCTGTACTGCTATTTTATTCCACTTATTAATTATAAAAAAATTAATATCAGAAAATATAATTGATTTTTTTAAACGATCTAAATCTTTTTTATTTGGTTCTATTGTTTGTTTGGGCTTAATTTCAGAATAATCTTTTGATAATTGAATTATATCTCCTGCCTGAATTCTATATTTAGCAAGTGATTTTTTATCATTTACCTTTATGAAGCCTTTTCTTAAATCTTTTTGAATTAGGCTTTGAGGTACATTTAATGAATTAACTAAATATCTATCCAGCCTTGTATCAGATTCATTTTCTTTAATAATTAATGAGAGGGTGTGTTTAGCCATAAAATTTTCATTTTTTGACCAAAAATCTTGTTTAAAAAAAATTGATTGAAAACTATTTAGCTTCTTGGTCTAATAATTGAATATAAGCCATGGGAGCCTTATCGCCAGTACGAAAACCGGCTTTAACAATTCTACAGTAGCCACCTTGTCTTTTTTCAAATCTTTTTGAGAGATCAGAAAAAACTTTTTTTACTGCATCACCATCACGTAAACTACTAAATGCATTAATTCTTGATGCATTTGTATTTTTTTTACCTAATGTAATTATTTTTTCTACAAATGGTCTAAGTTCTTTAGCTTTAGGCAAAGTTGTTTTAATGGTTTCACTCTTAATTAGAGATACAGCCATATTTTCCAACATAGAGATTCTATGTGTCGAAGTTCTATTTAGTTTTCTTTTTGCTATTCCGTGTCTCATATTTTTTCTACTTAAATTTTAGTTATATGGGTCTTCTATTTTTCTTGCCATTTCTTCAATGTTTTCAGGTGGCCAGTTTGGAACTTCCATTCCAAGATAAAGAGACATAACCCCTAAAACCTCTTTAATTTCATTTAAAGATTTTCTACCAAAGTTAGGTGTTCTAAGCATTTCTGTTTCTGATTTTTGAACTAAATCACCGATATATATAATGTTATCATTTCGCAAACAATTCATAGATCTAACTGACAACTCAAGCTCTTCAACTTTTCTAAGTAAGTTTTTATTAAATTGAGGCTCAAGAGCATCAGGCTCAGGTATGACTTCTTCAGGCTCGTTAAAGTTAATAAATGATTGAAGTTGATCTTGAATAATTCTTGCTGCAAATGCAATGGAGTCTTCAGGAGATATAGATCCATCTGTCTCAATTGTCATGGTTAGCTTGTCATAGTCCAAAACTTTACCTTCGCGTGTATTTTCAACACTATAAGCTACTTGCTTTACAGGGCTAAAAATTGAATCTACTGGAATTAATCCAATTGGTGCATCTTCAACTCTATTGTGCTCTGCTGCTACGTAACCCTTACCTTTTGCTACTGTTAATTCCATATTGAATTCTACATTTTCGTCTAAATTACAGATGACTAACTCAGGATTAATTATATCAATTTCAGAAGGAGCATTGATCATTCCTGCTGTAATTTCTCCAGGCCCTGTAACATTTAAGGACATTTTCTTTACACCTTCAGAATGCATATTTAATGCTAAAGATTTAATATTTAATACAATATCAGTTACATCTTCTCTTACTCCATCAATTGATGAAAATTCGTGAAGTACATTCTCAACCTTGATAGCTGTAACTGCAGTTCCTTGTAAAGATGATAGCAACACTCTTCTTAAAGCATTACCTAAAGTTAAACCAAATCCTCTTTCTAAAGGTTCTGCTGTTAATGTAGCTTGAAAACTAGAAGTGTCAGAAGGTACAAGTGATAGTTTTGATGGTTTAATTAGTGCCTGCCAGTTATTTATAATGCTCATACTGTTATCCTTATATTATTAAATATTTTATACTCTTCTCTTTTTAGGGGGTCGGCATCCATTATGAGGAATAGGAGTAGTATCCTTTATAGATGTTATGTAAAATCCAACTGCTTGTAGTGCTCTTAAGGCAGACTCTCTGCCTCCACCAGGGCCTTTTACAAAGACCTGCAAATTTTTTAAACCAAATTCCTTAGCTTTATTTCCTGCATCTTCAGCTGCCATTTGTGCAGCATAAGGCGTAGATTTTCTCGAACCCTTAAAACCTTTAACACCTGCAGATGACCAAGCAACACTGTTGCCTTGCTCATCAGTAATTGTTACCATTGTATTATTAAAGGTAGCTTGTATGTAAGCCATACCTGAAACAATATTTTTTTTGGTTTTTTTCTTTTTAACTACTTTTTTATCAGCCATTACTTAGTTACCTTTTTCTTTCCGGCAATTGCTATAGCTTTACCTTTTTTAGTTCTAGCATTTGTATGAGTTCTCTGTCCTCGACACGGTAAATTTTTTCTATGTCTTACACCTCTATACGCACCTAAATCTTTTAATCTTTTAATATTAGCAGATATTTCTCTTCTCAAATCACCTTCGACTGTAAAGTCAGCGGCAATTACATCTGTAACTTTTTTAATATCTAATTCAGATAAATCTTGAACTCTAATATTTTCATCAACATCTGCTTGTTTACATATATCTACTGAATATTTTCTACCCACTCCATACACATAAGTGAGGGCGATACCTAATTTTTTTTGACTTGGAATGTTTACACCAGCTATACGAGCCACAGATAGATCCTTTGATTGCAGTTATTGAGAGTTTGGCGGATTATATGATTATTAGTCAAATGGTCAAGCATATTAAGCAGCCTCCAGTATTGTGTTAATATCTTGATTTACTTGGTTAATTTCCTTAGTTCCATCGACTTTTTTAAGTAAATTTAAATTTAAGTAATAGTCTATTAGTGGTTGTGTTTGTGTAAAGTAAACATCTAAACGAGATTTAAGAACTTTTTCACTGTCATCTACCCTTCCTTCTTCTTCTTTTCTTTTCATAATACGGTTTAAAAGAATTGATTGGTCTACATCTAACAGTATTACTTTATCAATACTTACTTTAATATCATTAAGAACTTTATTTAACATATCAGCTTGCTCTGCAGATCTTGGAAAGCCATCAAACAAAAATCCCGTAAATTTTGATAAGTTATTATCAATAAAATTTTTTATGATCTGTAAAATGACTTCATTTGAAACAAGCTCACCTTTGTCCATAATATCTTTAGCTTGCTTACCTAATTCAGTTTGATTAGCAACTTCATTTCTTAAAATGTCCCCTGTTGACAAATGGCACAAATTAAATTTATCACAAATAGATTTAGCTTGAGTTCCTTTGCCAGCTCCGGGTGGTCCAAGTAAAATTAGATTCACTTTTTTCTACCTCTAATTCTTGATTTCTTAATTAACCCTTCATACTGATATGCAAATAAATGACTTTGTATTTGGCCAACAGTATCCATACCTACCACAACTACAATTAATAGAGATGTTCCACCCAAATAAAATGGAATAGAGTATTGGGCTATTAAAATTTCAGGAAGAATACATACAAATGCTAGATATAAAGCACCAATTGTAGTTATTCTAGATAAAACAAAATCAATATATTCAGCAGTCTTTTCTCCTGGTCTGATACCCGGTATAAAGCCACCATTCCGTTTTAAGTTATCAGCAGTTTCTACTGGGTTAAAAACAATTGATGTATAAAAGAATGCAAAAAATATAATTGCTGAAGCATATAAAGCCATATAAAGAGGCTGACCTCTTCCAAGTAATGCCGCTATATCACTTAACCAAGATTGATCAGTTGAAAGGTTAAAGTTGGCAATTGTAATTGGTAATAGTAATATGGACGAAGCAAAAATTGCCGGTATAACTCCAGCTGTGTTTAATTTAAGCGGTAAATGTGAAGTGTCACCACCCATCATTTTATTCCCCATCTGTCTTTTAGGATATTGCACAAGGAGTCTTCGTTGTGCTCTTTCCATGAATATTATAAAAATAACTACTGCAATCACTAAGGCAAATAAAAGTAAAAGAGTTAGTGTAGATATTGTACCTTGTCTTCCCAACGTAAGGGTATTTATTAAGGCGCTAGGTATTTCAGCGACAATACCTGAAAATATAATTAATGAAATTCCATTGCCGATACCTCTACTAGTTACCTGCTCACCAAGCCACATTAGGAAAACTGTTCCACCAACAAGGGTAATTGTTGTTGATATTCTAAAAAACAATCCAGGATCGGTTACTATTTGTCCCGCTGACTCTAATCCAACAGAAATTCCGTAACCTTGAAGGATTGCCAGAATTACAGTTCCATAACGTGTATATTGAGTAATCTTCTTTCTTCCAGGTTCACCTTCTTTTTTCAGATTAGCTAAAGCAGGTGATACACTAGTCATCAATTGAATAATAATAGAAGCCGAAATATAAGGCATAATACCTAATGCAAATATAGCCATACGACTAATCGCACCACCAGCAAATACATCAAACATACCAAGTATTCCACTTTGGTTAGTTTCAACTAATGAAGCTAACTGCTCAATATCGATACCAGATAGTGGAATGTATGTACCAAAACGATAGACAATAAGTATGCCAAGTGTAAACCAAATACGTTTTTTTAATTCCGTAGCTTTACGAAACATTCCAAAACTGAAATTTGAAGCTAATTGTTCTGCTGCAGAAGCCATATTTTTTTTTAATTGATCGTAATATTATTGCCATTTTTATTGGCTTTTTCTTGAGCTGATTTCGAAATTTTACCACACTCAATAGAGTTTTTTGACAACATTTCACCACGCCCTAAAACTTTAAGTTTTAAGTTATTTTTTTTCTTAATGACTGATAATTTTTTAAGTAGCTCAATATTAATAACTTGATCCTCAGCTATCTTATTTTTTTCAATAATTTTTTGTATATCTTCCAAGTTCAGCTCAACATAGTCTGTGCGACCAATGTTTGTAAAACCAAATTTTGGTAGTCTTCTAAAGATGGGCATTTGACCGCCTTCAAATCCATTAATAGCTACACCAGATCTAGCTTTTTGACCTTTGTGACCACTGCCCGAAGTCTTACCTTTACCCGAACCAATTCCTCTGCCAATTCTTTTTGAAGTAAAAGTATGTCCCTTAGGTTTTTTTAATTCATTTAACTTCATAATATTAAACTCTCTCAGTTTTAACTAAATGTTGTACTTTTTTTATCATTCCAAGTACTTCAGGAGTTTCAATTAATACAGAAGTACTTCGTATTTTCTTAAGTCCAAGTCCTTTTAGAGTGCCAATTATTTTTTGAATTGATCCGATTGAACTTTTAGTAAGTGTAATTTTTATTTTTTGACTCATTTTTAATCTCTAATTGAATTAATTTCAGCAACCTTCTTACTTCTTCTGGCCGCGACCATTTTAGGTGACTTTTGTTGCTTTAATCCATTAACTGCAGCTCTAATGATATTGTAAGGATTTGCACTTCCAATAGATTTAGTAACAATATCTTTGATTCCTAATAACTCAAATACAGCTCTAACAGAACCACCAGCAATAATTCCAGTACCCGATGGAGCAGATCTCATAACAACCTTACTAGCACCATGATTGCCGACAATATCATGATGAAGAGTTCTACCTTCTCTTAAAGGAATCTTAATCATACTTTTTCTCGCTGCATCATTTGCTTTTTTAATAGCTTCAGGAACTTCTTTTGCTTTACCTTTCCCAAATCCAACTCTTCCAGATTCATCTCCTGCAACAACAAGGGCTGCAAAACCAAATCTTCTACCGCCCTTAACAACTTTAGTTACTCTGTTAATTGCAACTAACTTATCTTTAATGTCATCCTTAGGGGCTCTATTATCTCTATTATCTCTATTATCTCGCATATTTATTCCTTAAATTGTTAATCCTGCAGATCTAGCTTCATCAGCTAGCGATTTAATTATTCCATGGTAGATATTTGGACCTCTATCTAAATAGACTTTATCAATACCTTTTTCTTTTGCTAGTTTAGCTATAGCAGTTCCCAATGATTTTGCAGACTCTAT
>JADHQX010000055.1 GCA_016777745.1 Candidatus Pelagibacterales bacterium | reverse complement strand
CAAACGCGCGCAATTTCTCCCGTTGTTGCGCAAGCTTTGCAGTCGGCAGGCCCAGGGACGCACCGTCGTATTTCACGCACGACGGAACAACGAAATGATTCAGGGCCTGATTCTGCGATATTTCGCCCGCTGCACCGTGCGACTTTTATTCACCTCCACGGCCCAGCGACACCACACTCGGTTTACCCGCTGGCTCATGACGCAGATGGACAGCGTGATCTCTACCTGCAACGCCGCCGCGGGCTATCTGGAAACACCACCAGACAAACTGATTCCACATGGCATTGACACCGAGCGGTATCAGCCGACACGCGAGCCGGTTGCCTTGCCGACTGATCTAGTCGTCCCAGCCCAACACTACATTGGAATCTTTGGGCGGGTTCGGGTCCAAAAAGGCGTTGATGTCTTGGTGAACGCGGCACTGCCCCTCCTTGCCCGTCACAGCGATTGGGCACTCATCATCGTTGGCGAGATCAAGCCCGCCGAGCAACCCTTCGTCAATGGCCTCAAGCAACAAGCCGAGCGCGCCGGCGTGCTGGATCGCGTTGTGTTTACCGGCTCGCGACCCTTCGAGGAATTGCCGAGTCTTTTTGCCTGCATGTCGATTGTTACCGCCCTCAGCCGAAACGAAGGCTTTGGCTTAACCGTTCTCGAAGCCATGAGCAGCGCGCGCGCTGTCATTGCGAGTCGCGCCGGCGCCTGGCCAGATATTCTGACCCCAGAGGAAAACGGTTTGCTCGTTGATATCGGCGACGTGCCAAGCACTGAGGCAGCTCTGCAACGCCTGATAACAGATGAGGATCTTCGGTCCCGATTAGCCGCCAATGCTCGGCAAACGGTCCTTGATCGATACTCGGTTGAAACCGAAGCCCAAGCCTTGCTCAACCATTACCGGGCACTGGCTCAAGCATGAGCCCAACGCATCAGGTTATCTGATCAATCCCAGCTGGGGTTACAACAATTTTATGGCGACGCACCCCATCTCGAATCCCTTGATTATGGGCCCACCCTTCCGATGACTCGTAGCTCCTGGGATGATCCAAATGCACGGTAATGGCGCTATATCGGATTTGCCTGGTCTTGATGCCAGCGTTAACGAGACGCTCACCAAACTCTCGATCTAAGCCGCCATACTGCAGGCGCTCATCAAAGCCATTAACCAACAAAGCGTCGGTCTTCCAACAGGAGGCGTTATGACCATTCCAGGTCGCTTTGGTTGGCGTTAATCGATTCAAGATCTTTGATGCCGACCCTTGCGCCCGTAGTTTTAGGGATTTGGGAGACATCGGCATACCTTGGGCCTTCAGCCAAGCGGGATCAAAGCACCGCTGGGCAATTACATCCTCTTGCGTGATGGCCTGACTGACCGGCAAAGTCAACTTAAAATAGCCACCACTCAAAAAAAATCCCGGCCGAGCGGCCGCCCGATGCTGGCTTACGAAATCCTTGCGCGGCACGCAGTCTCCGTCCGTCAAAATCAAATAATCCCCAGTCGCTGCAACGATGGCCCGATTAAGGATTTGACACTTCTGAAAGCCGCGATCTTCATGCCAGACATGACGCACATTTTCCTGGCCTTGGGCGCGTGCGGCATCCATCACGGCCGTGGTCTCAGGTCCAGAGCCATCATCTGCCACGATCACTTCAAAATTCGAATCAGTTTGATTGGCAAATCCCCACAACACTTTCTCAAGCCATTTCGGGGAATTATAGGTTGTAAAAATAACGCTAATTTTCACGCGTCGTCCCAGGCCTTTAAGGAACTCACATTATGGCGGATCTTGCCCATAAGAAAAGGACGTTATCGGAATGTTTCGCCAGGGCGATCGCATCACCCCCTATTGAGCTTCGCTTTGATCACAGTATGATCGGGTCTATAACAATCAGATTTGATCCTTCCAACATGTTGAAAACCCAATTCGACGACCCTGCAGGCGCCAATTCAAAAGCCACTGCTGGACGATGTGGCCCGTTAAGCACCCTAACGGTCAAACGTGAACCACCGCGATGCCGCTACGCGCCATGACGTCGAAGCCAACCATTGGGCTTGTGATTGATCCTTGGGATTTTCCATTCAATGGTACGGTGGTCTCGACTCGGCGATTTGTGGCCGCCCTTTCGAATCAATTCAACTTCAAAATTCTAAAAACGGGCAATGCCTCAGATCAGACTGCAAATAACGAAATTCATTTTCCCAAGTTATCGATTCCAGGCGCCAATCGGATTATTGACCAGATGCAAGCCCCATTGGCGCGACCGACGCGTCGATTGCTGGAGCGCGTTGTCGCTGATTGTGACCTGATCCATGTGCAATACCCATTTCTTTTAGCACACCAAGCCATCCGAGTCGCCCGACGGCTTGGCAAACCCGTTATCAGCTCGTTTCATGTTCAGCCTGAGAATATCCAACGCAACCTCAGACTTAACCAAGCCTTCGTGACCCGTAGTCTCTATCGATTGTTTGTGAGTCAATTTTATCAACCCTCGGATCAGGTCATCGCACCCTCTGAATTTGCCAAGAAGCTCTTAATACAACACGGCGTATCCCGGCCAATCGATGTCCTCTCCAACGGCATCACCGCCAATTTTTTTGCAGGCAGCCGCCGCCAGACCCCATCCGATCAATTCCAAATATTAAGCGTTGGTCGCCTCGCGCAAGAGAAGCAACAACCGCTGCTACTTAAGGCTGCCGCGCAATCACAGTATCGAGCCAAAATCCACGTAACACTCGCAGGCACCGGCCCCACTAGCGCGCACCTCAAGCGACTCGCTGCAAGCCTGGGCGTAAGCGCCACGATCGGTCGCGTGACAGACGAGCAACTTAAGGACCTGTATGAAACAGCCGACGTCTTTGTGCAGTGTAGCCGGGTTGAATTAGAGGGCATGAGCGCGCTCGAAGCCATGGCGGCCGGCTGCCCAACCCTACTTAATCGAACTAAAACCAGTGCCTTATCCGAGCTCATCCAAGACCCAATGGGCGCCTTTACCGATGAGGTGCCAAACATGCTCACCCAAAAACTAGATGCCTTGTTATCGAATCCTGGCGCCCGCCAATTTCTGGCAGACCACAATCGAGCGTTTGCACTCACCCGGCGCCATGAGGCCTCCGCCGCAGAATTGGCCAATCTCTATCATCGCGTGCTCGGCGACAAGTCGAAGTCCGAAGCGGTAAAACCCATGACCGACGCGGGTCATGCCTCATGAGGATTGGCCTCGCCCGCTTCATCCGGGGCGCGTTAACCCATGCGAAAATGCTCTTGCTGGTATGCGTTGGGCTCGGTATTGGCGGCGCTGGTACCTTTTTATTGGAAGGCCGACTGAACTCTGATCTTGGGCAACTCATTCAACCCAAGGGCGATCAGAACTGGTACCAAAGCAACCAAGCCTTTCAGGCCGCCTTTCCCACCTATCAACAAACCGCCCTCGTGGTGGTGCGCGGCAGGGACGCATTCGAGGTGGAGACTGCAACCCAATTACTCAAAGACGCATTTGACGCGCGCGGCGGGTTTGACCAAGTGTTCGCGCCCGCCGTCGAGCCGTTTATCAAAGCCCACAGACTGTATTTTCTCGAACCCGCGGACCTTACCAAATGGTTGCAAGGCGCTGAATTCAATTTCGGCGTGCTGCAGCGCCTGAGTGAACAGCCAACCCTTGCCGCGACGCTACTCATTATTGCCGATATGCTGGGGGTTCAGAGCGGGCAACCCCTACCCATTACCTTGCAACATGCTATTGAAGGCCTGCTGGCAGGCCAGCCAACGGCTCAGGCTTTTTATCCGCTTGTATCCCCAGAACAAACCGATTTTTTCAACCTCATTATTATTAATGGCAAGCAGAGCCTTGATGAACCACTACCGAATGAGCAGATTGTCAGGACGCTGCGCTCGATTATTGATCAACAAGCCTTGCCCGAATCAATTGAGATTGAATTAACGGGCGAGGTCGTCCTGGCCCATGAGGAAATCAGCGCTGCACTGACCGGCATCGAAATTGCCGGGGTCGCATCGATTCTGATTTTGGGCGTTATTTTGCTCGTCGGTATCGGCGACGTCAGAACCATCTCAGCGATCTTTTTGGTGCTGCTCACAGGGGTTGGCTTGACCCTCGGGTATGCAACCCTCACCATCGGCAGCTTCAATACCTTGTCGATGCTTTTTGTCGTGATGTTTTTTGGCCTTGGCGTTGATTTTGCGGCCCATCTTGCCTTGCGCCTTCAAGCCGATCAGGCAACCAATTCCGACACCATGATCGCTGCAATCCAAGACATGGCGCCAGCGCTCGCCCTCTGCACCGTAACATCGGCGATTGCCTTTTTGTCCTTCACGCCAACGGCGTACACGGGCATGGCCGAATTAGGCATTATCTCGGCAGGCGGCATGGTCATTGCGCTCCTGTTGACGCTGCTGATAATTCCGGCTTTCTTAACCCTGTGGCCACCCTTAAAAAAGCCGCCGGCCTTAACCTTTTTACCCGTCAAATGGCTGCCCAAGTATCAAACGCCTTTAACCCTTATCCTTCTGGCCGCTATGCCTGGTGCACTGTATCTGGCGAGCCATTTAGAATTTAATTATAGCGTGCTCAGTATGCGTGACGCTGACTCCCCGGGTATGAAAGCCCTAACCCGCTTACAGGAGAATGGGCAACAGACGGACTATAGCGTTGTCTTGCTCGCAGACACGGCGCAAGAAGCCAGTCGACTCAAAAAGGGATTGGCTGCACTCGAATCGGTTGCAAGCGTTCAAACCCCAGCAGATGTTATCCCAACAGCGCAAACCGATAAGCAACACCAGATCATGGCGGTTGCCGAGCTTTACCGTGATTTATGGGCGCCGCCCGAGATTGATGAGCAGCCCCTCCCACTGGCGGCCGCCCTCGAATATCTGCAAGACCAGATCCCCAGTTTAAAAGGTCAGAGCCTTCAAACCGCTCAGCAGATCGTAACCTTTGCCAAGACCCTCGAATCCGACCCGGCAAAAGTCGCGCTATTTGATGCAGCCCTTGCCCAACAATTAAGTCGATCAAAGCGGGATCTACGGAACCTCCTTGACGCGGCGCCGTTTACCTTTAGCGCGCTACCAAAGGCGCTGCAACAAAGACTCATCAGCTCGCAAGGGCAACACCTGATTTCTGTACAACCTCGCCTTACGCTAACCGACAAAGCCCGCACGGACCAATTTATCAACGACGTTCGCACCGTCGCGCCGATGATTGCTGGGCGCAGTGCGGTTGAGTGGGGCATTGGCGAGGTTGTGGTTAACGCTTTTCAAGAAGCCATCTTCCTCACGCTAGTTGGAGTCATCATTTGCTTGGTACTGTATTTTCGCAATGTTTTAACAGCATGCCTGGTATTGGTGCCCATTGCTTTCACCTTGATTCTCACCTTTGCTATGAGCAGTTTTTTAGGCTTAAACCTCAACATGGCGAACATCCTGGTCGTGCCGCTCATCATCGGGCTGGGAGTTGATTCAGGTGTCCACGTGACCCATCGATTCTTCAAGGGCGGCGCATTAAGGCATCAACGAGCCACCCGTCGCGCAGTCCTCATCAGTGGCCTGACAACCCTCGGCACTTTTTTATCACTGATTTTAAGCCCGCATCAAGGCGCAGCCTCGATCGGCCTCTTGCTGACCATTGCGATTGCCTGGCTATTGTTCCTGAGCTTATTTTTATTACCCAGCCTTTTATCTTTTTTCAGTCAGCGCGGTTTACTACCAGGCCGGGCTGTCTAAAGCAGTGGTAATCAGGAATAATCCGACTACGCGAAACTTTTAATGAGAACCACCATGCCGGTTGCCTTGTCCGCCATGATTGTAGGCCTTGCTGGATTGCTGATTTGGTTTGGGAACCCAGCTGTCGCCTTTTTAATCGGCGCCGCAATCGCAATCACGGGCGGCGCAAAGGGGTTGACCGACACCCGCACAATCGGCCGATACAGCCTGCAAACTGGCATCGTTTTATTGGGTTTGGGGATTCAGGGCGAGCAACTCCTGCGCATCTCGAGTGATTACACCTGGGTTGTCGCCGGCTATGTCCTGTGTGTTGCGGCCCTGGGACTTCTGGGCTATCGACTGTTGAACCTACCCAAGCGCCAGGGCCTGCTGGTAACCGCTGGCAGCGCGATCTGCGGCGGCACCGCGGTTGTGACCCTGTCGCCCATCATTAACGCCAAGCCGATGGAAACCGGCGCAGTTTTAGGCCTTATTTTTACGATGAATGCGGTCGCCTTACTGACCTTTCCCGCAATTGGTCAGTTCTTGGACCTCAGCCAGGCCCAATTCGGAATCTGGTCGGCGCTGGCTATTCACGACACAGCCAGTGTGGTGGCAACCGCACAGCTCTACGGTGACGAGGCGGCCCAAATTGCAACGACCCTCAAACTGGGTCGAACCCTCTGGCTGATCCCGACGGCGCTGTTGCTCAGCCTCATTTATCGCCGCAAGGGTCGCGGCATTGGGCTACCGCCTTTTGTATTGCTATTTGTCATCGCCAGTATCATGGGCTCACTGATCAGTTTGCCGCCGCTCGTACTCGTCAGTGCCGCCTGGCTCTCAAAAGCACTATTGGTTTTGGCGTTATTTATCATCGGGCTAGAAATCTCGCTCGCAACCCTGCGGAGCATTCAGCCGAAGCTGTTCGTCTTCGCAACCGGATTGTGGTGCCTGGTCGCGCCAAGCGCCCTATTTTTGGTGATGACCCTCGTACCCTAGGACACTAAAATCTAAACGTCCGTGATGATTAGCGTCCTTGGCGCTAAGCATAGGCGAAATCGGTATTTCTCTGCCTACCGCGCCTTGACTACCATCGCACTCATGAAATTCAAATCACCCCTCATTGATACCCAAGGTCTCATCGCACTGACGGTGTTCTTGGCGTACTTGGCCTTTGGCATCCAGGCTTTAATCTCCTAGCGCCTGGAGATTTCCGAGCAATCAAAAGGCTGCCCCAGCCTTCGCCCAGGTTGCGAGGGTTAGAAAATCTGTGCGACTATCTACGTCCTTGCTCAGGCAGATCAGCTATGAAAATTCTCACTGGCGTCCCCGCCGAGCGTCTCAATGATATCCCCAGCCTAGCCCAAGCGGCAGAAAACAACGGGTTCTCAGGCTTATCAACTCAAGAAAACCGTCACAACCCATTTTTACCGCTGGCCATCGCGGCGGTGCACAGCCAGCAGTTGGAGCTGCGAACCAATGTGGCAATTGCCTTCGCCCGCAGCCCAATGGTGGCAGCCGGTCTCGCATGGGATCTGCAATACGCCACAGCCGGCCGGTTCGTCTTGGGCCTAGGTAGCCAAGTGAAGGGGCATAATCAGAGACGCTTCAGCGTCCCTTGGTCCCCGCCCGCGCCTCGACTTCGGGAATATATCGAAGCAATCCAAGCGATTTGGGCTTGCTGGCGGGATGGCACACCGCTCCAATATGAGGGTAAGCACTATCAGTTTAGTCTGATGACGCCCAATTTCACGCCCGAGCCTCTAACCAGTGCGTTACCCAAATTACACATAGCAGCCGTTGGACCCGCCATGATGAAAGTTGCGGCACGCGCCTGTGATGGCGTCATGCTGCATGCCTTCTGTACGCCAAAGTATTTGACGGAATCCATCCTGCCAGGCATTAACCAAGGCCTCGACGCTCGAGGGTATGCCCGGGCGCAATTTGAGATCTCCGGTGGTGGTTTTGTGGTCACCGGCGCCAACCAAGCCGCTCTCGATAAACAGTTCGAGTGGGTTAG
>JADHQX010000054.1 GCA_016777745.1 Candidatus Pelagibacterales bacterium | reverse complement strand
TTTTCTGGCAAGTGTCGGCGTCACATGCGATGCCGCCAGGACAGGTGATCTGGGTTGAAGATAAAGAACGGGCGATGCTGGCGGCATGGCGTGATATGGTCAATCAAGGTCTGGTTGGCGGCAATCGGTCGTGATGTTTGGGCATAATTTTCTGGGTTAATGGTTTTGACATGATTGTGAGTGTTTCGAAATGATGGATTATCCGAGAGATTTATCTGGATATGGTGCCACACCTCCAAATGCGGCATGGCCAAAAAACGCGCGTATCGCGGTTCAATTCGTGTTGAATTACGAAGAAGGCGGCGAAAATTGTGTTCTTCATGGTGATCCGGCATCTGAGGTATTTTTGTCGGAAATCATTGGCGCGGCGGCATTTGATGGGGCGCGTCATATGTCGATGGAATCAATCTATGAATATGGGTCGCGGGCGGGTGTCTGGCGTATTCTGGATCTGTTTCGTCAACGCCAGTTACCGCTGACGGTTTTTGCTGTTGCCATGGCGGCGGCACGTCACCCAAAGGTGATTGAGACCGCGCTTGTCAATGGGCATGAAATCGCAGCGCATGGGTATCGCTGGATCAATTATCACGGCATGCCAATTGATGAAGAACGCGACCATATGCAAAAGGCGATTTCGATTCTAACCGATATTTGTGGCACCCGTCCGCTTGGTTGGTATACGGGGCGAACATCGGAAAACACGCGCAATCTTGTTGCCGAAGATGGCGGGTTTGTTTACGACGCCGATGATTATTCGGATGATTTGCCATTCTGGTCGGCGCAGGTGAAAACACCGCATTTGATTGTTCCTTATACGCTGGATACAAATGACATGCGCTTTGCCACTGCGCAGGGATTTCATACTGGTGATCAATTTGCCCAATATCTGATTGACGCCTTTGATGTGCTTTATGCCGAAGGTGCGGCGGCACCAAAGATGCTGTCGATTGGGCTGCATTGCCGTTTGATCGGGCGGCCAGCGCGGTTTGCCGGATTGGTCAAATTTCTTGATCATATCATGGCGCATGACAAGGTATGGGTTGCGCGGCGAATCGATATTGCAAATCACTGGATTGCAAACCATCCGTTTCAGGCTAACCGATCATGATCCCATCAGACCTAAAACAACTTGATATCCAGCCGCTTACCAAAGCCAGCTTTGCGCCCTTTGGAACGGTCATTGAAACCGATGGTGCAACCGAGATCGGCATCAATCAGGGAACGACCATAAGATTTGATGCCATGGCGGGCGTTGATGTGGCGGCGGGCGATGGCAGGCCCATCATATCGCTATTTCGCGGCACGCTCCGCCCCGATCCGATTGAAATTCATCTTCTTGAACGCCACCCGCTTGGCTCGCAAGCCTTTATGCCGCTAAGCCAGCATGATTGGCTGGTTGTGGTGGCACATGGCAATACGGCAGGTGACGCCCCTGATTTTTCGACGCTGGCCTGTTTTCGGGCGCGTGGTGATCAGGGGGTCAGCTATGATCGCGGCATTTGGCATCACCCGTTATTGGTGTTGCAAAAAGAGCAGGATTTTCTGGTGATTGACCGCCAAGGTTGCGGGCATAATCTTGACGAGGTTTGGCATGATGGGCCGGCCGCGATTATCCGGCTTTAGGCCCGCTCGATTAAATCAGCGGTCATGCGCCGATGCTTGGCAAGAAGATGCTGCATATCCATGCTGGCCAGCTGTCCCTGATCAACAATGACCCGGCCATTGATAATGGTATAGTTGGATTTGATCGGGCCACAAAATACCAGGCCTGCCAGCACATCCCATTCGGCGCCAGCAAAATCAATAGTGCGACAATCAAAGGCCGCAATATCAGCGGCATAGCCCGGTGCCAGGACACCGATATCATCACGGTTCAATACCCCCGCACCGCCTGTTGTTGCCAGTGCCAGCGCTTCGCGCGCAGTCATCGCATCGCCGGTTTTCATCACCCGTTGCAAAAGCATCGCTTGGCGCGCCTCGTTCAGCATATGGGCGCTGTCATTCGATGCAGACCCATCGACGCCAAGCCCAATTTTGACGCCAGTATCGAGCATTTCACGAACCGGCGCAATGCCACTCGACAGGCGCATATTCGAGCAGGGGCAGTGGGCAACACCGGTACCGGTGCGGGCAAATAAATCAATCTCGCCTGGGCTTAATTGAACACAATGCGCGTGCCAGACGTCGTTGCCCGTCCATTCAACTGCCTCGATATATTCGCCTGGACGCATCCCAAAGCTGGCAATGCTATAGTCAATATCCTCGCTGTTTTCGGCAAGATGTGTATGTAGGCCCACCTGATAGGCACGCGCCATATGCGCTGTTTCGCGCATCAGATCCATGCTGACTGAAAAAGGTGAACAAGGGGCCAGCGCAACGCGTTGCATGGCGTACCGATCGGCATTGTGATGGCTTTCGATCAACCGCTGGCAATCGCCCAGAATAGACCCTTCAGCCTCGGTCAACTGGTCAGGCGGCAAGCCGCCTTTTGACTCGCCAATACTCATTGAGCCGCGGGTGCCGTGAAACCGCATGCCAATATCGGCGGCGGCGGCGAATGAATCATCAAGCCGTGCCCCATTTGGATAGAGATAAAGATGATCAGATGATGTTGTACACCCGCTCAACACCAACTCGGCCATGCCTAATGCGCTCGACCAGTAGATGTGTTCAGGGCCAAGTTTCGACCAGATTGGATAGAGCGTCTTCAGCCAACCAAAAAGCGGTGCATTTTGTGCTGCTGGTACTGCGCGAGTTAAGTTTTGAAACATATGATGATGCGTATTAACCATGCCTGGTATCACCACATGACCGGTTAGGTCTATTACGGTATCAGCTATTGTGGGCAGTTCGGAAGATTTCCCAACTTTTTCAATTATACCATTGCGTGCGAACAATCCAGCTTGAGTAATTTCATCGCCAAACGGCTTTTCAGGAGCCGGCGCCATCGTGCTTAGCAAGTCAATATTTTTTAAAAGTAATGTTGTTTCTGCCATGTGTTGTATTTTTCTTAAAAAGTTGTCTCTTCATAATAGCAAATATACGTTGGTAAATATACGTCTGATATTATTAGGCGTAGTGATTTCAACAAGGCCACATATTTGCATATTAAGACATGTATTTTCTGGCGGTGACGTTCCAGTATCAGTGGAACCCGCACCTAGCGCCTGTGTGAATTTTTGCAGCAACTGAGTTAGGGTTAATTTAGGCTTGTCATTCTCTAAAAAATCCAGTTAGCATCTTCCGGCATGCAAGCAGTGCAACTATATCGCTCGTTACAAGAGCTCTTAACTTTTTTGGGTTTGTTTTTTAATCAAATTGATAATCGACTTTTATTACACAAATTGGGAGAAACTAGATGATGAGAACTATTTTGAGGGTGTTTCTGATAGCCTTGAGTACTTTTCTTATTTCAGCGACTAGCCAAGCTGAAACGAAAATACAATTTGCTCTTGATTGGAAGTTTGAGGGGCCGTCGGCGCCATACTTCCTTGCCATTGATAATGGACATTTTAAAGCGGCAGGTATGGATGTTGAGATCTCGCCAGGCAAGGGTTCCTTAGACGCCATTCCTAAAGTTGCTACAGGCGCATATCCATTTGGGTTTGCTGATATAAATTCATTAATAAAGTTTCTTGATCAAAACCCAGGAGCGCCCGTTACATCTGTGATGATGGTTTATGACAAGCCCCCTTTTGCAGTTATTGGAAGGAAGTCGCGCGGTATAAATGGTCCTAGTGACCTTGAAGGGTCAGTTCTTGGCGCGCCTCCGCCTGATGGAGCTTGGGCCCAGTTTCCGTCTTTTGCTAAAGCGAATGGGATTGATATTAATAAAATAAAAGTGGAACCTGTGGGCTTTCCAACTCGGGAACCCATGCTGGTTGAGGGTAAAGTTGACTCGGTAACAGGGTTTTCGTTTTCATCATATCTTAATCTTGTTCGACTTGGGGTGCCAGAAGCTGACATTACAACGATATTGATGGCAAATCATGGGCTCAAACTTTATGGAAATGCGATAATTGTTAACACTGGGTTTGCTCAGAGTAATCCAGATGTTGTGAAGAAGTTTCTTGTCGCTGTTGGTGCCGGATGGAAAGATGCAATTAACAATCCTGAGGCGGCCACCAGTGCACTTGTAAAACGTAACCCGGCGGCGGACGGTGCTTTAGAAAAGCGTCGCTTAGAACTGGCAATCGACGCTAATGTTTTAACTGACTACGTAAAAGAAAATGGAATGGGCAATATTGATCCAGACCGGTTTTCGGCAGCGCTTGAGCAACTCGCTGAAACTTATGACTACAAGAGAAAACCAGACTCCAAGCTTTATTTCACTGATGCCTTTTTACCCGTTGGTGGGGTAAAACTTAACTAAACTCTCGAAGATAACAAACGCTGTTCCGCCTTAACGACTGCTTTTGTTGGTCAAAAAAATGATAACGTCAAAACGAAATAAAGACCTAATAAGGATCGAAGGCGTCTCGCATACATTTCACACTAACACAGGCGATTTGCCTGTGTTAGATGATTTGTCGTTAAGTGTGCCCAAGGATGGCTTCACTGCAATTGTGGGGCCCTCGGGGTGTGGTAAATCAACTGTCACGCGGTTAGTTGCAGGGTTAATGAAGCCTGACTTTGGGCAGGTCTGGCTCAAGGACGAACTGGTAACTTCTCCGAGAGACATCGTGGGAATGGCTTTTCAAAACCCTGTTTTACTCGAGTGGCGCAGCATATTAAAAAATGTAATGTTGCCTCTTGAGATTGTGCCCAACGCGCTGAGTTCATCGGCACGAGAAGAGCGTGCTCGCGACCTATTGGCACTTGTTGGATTAGCTGGTTTTGAGGATAAAAAGCCCTCAGAATTATCCGGGGGAATGCGTCAGCGGGCCTCTTTGTGCCGTGCATTGGTTCATAGGCCAGAGGTACTGATTCTTGATGAACCTTTTGGTGCACTCGACGCGTTTACTCGTGAGGATCTATGGCAAACCATGCATAGACTTAGGGCTCAGGAACCATTCACTGGAGTTTTGATAACCCATGATTTACGGGAAGCTATTTTTCTAGCCGATGAGGTTGTAGTTCTATCCGGCAGACCCGCAACTGCACAATTTAGACAAAAAATGACGCATAAGGGCCCGAGAAACATTGATCAACTCTACACACCGCAGGCTACTGAAATGCTTAACACACTCCGAGAACAAATCAAAATTGCCCGCCAGAATGAGGAAGCTGATTAATGAGGCAGGCTGCAGTTCCAATTTTTGCCATTGTTTTGTTTCTTTTGTTCTGGGAAACAATTGTTTGGGTCAACAACTGGCCAAATTATAAAATGGCCTCGCCAAGTGACCTTTGGCCTGCGTTTTGGCGTTTTAAATGGTTGTTTTTGACATATGGATGGGAAACTCTTTGGCGAACCGTTGTCGGCTTATTGATTGCTGTAATCGTTGGACTATTTTTCGGTGTTTTTATGGGATTCTCAAGAGTCCTGCGTGAAGGGCTATACCCACTTCTCGTTGGTTTTAATGCTATTCCTAAAGCGACTGTTGTGCCAATCGTAGCTTTGATGTTTGTAGGCCAGCACGACCTGAATACAGTTTTAATTGCTTTTATGATATCTTTTTTCCCGATAGCAGTTTCTGTTTCTGTGGGGCTGTCAACTTTGGAACCTGAGTATAGAGATATACTTAGAGCTCTTGGTGCATCGAGAATTACTATTTTTTGGAAAATTGCTTTGCCAAAGACCTTACCAGAGTTTTTTGGCGCCCTTAAAGTTGCAGTAACATTGGCCTTCATTGGTACTAATTTGATGGAGATAGTATCACCGCACGGACGTGGCCTTGGAGCCCTTTTTGATAGTGGTAAAACCAACTCTGATTATCCACTTATGTTTGCTGTTTTGATTGCTCTGGCAATTTTAGGCATTGTCTTGTACTACGTAATCGTTGTCCTTGAGCGTATATTTGCAAGTTGGGCAGATCGTCAGACTGAGTAAATTGATGTGAAACAAACGATGCTTTTCTCTGAAGATTGAATATTAGTATCTGTTTGATGACCGTGATACTTCGATCACATAAATCTTCGATTAGCTCTCATTATCAGATTACTTGATATGAGTGAAAATAATAACAATTGCAGAAAACGATGGGCACTTTCTGGGTAAAAGTCAAAGTGCAGAACTTAAACAAGGAGATATTGAATGCGTTATGCAATGGCGGCTGGCAAGCCAGGTGGTTCTGAGGTTTTGCATAAAATTGATCTTGGCGACTTGACGCCGGGCGCCAACGAAGTGCTGATCAAACATGATGCAATTGGCATTAATTTCCTGGATATCTATATCCGTCGCGGCGCTTATCCATGGCCGGTTGACAGTGATTTAATTCTGGGGTCTGAAGGTGCCGGGGTTATTGAGGCAGTGGGCAAGGATGTGACTGGCCTTGCGGTTGGTGATCGGGTTGGTTACACGCTGGCGAATGGCGCCTATGCAACGCACCGGCTTATTGATGCTGCCTATGTTGTCAAGCTGCCGGATAATGTGCCAAGCGACCTCGCAGCATCAATCATGCTAAAGGGCCTTACTGTTGCTTATCTGATCCATGACAGCTATGAGGTTAAGCCGGGTGATACAGTGCTGTTTCACGCTGCGGCTGGCGGTGTTGGTCTGATTGCCGGCCAATGGCTAAAGGCGCTTGGTGCCACCACAATTGGAACGGCTGGCGGTGCCGAAAAATGCGCCCTTGCCAAGGCCAATGGATTTGATCATGTGATCGATTATACCAGTACCGATTTCGAAGCCGAAGTGATGCGCCTGACCAATGGTGAAGGCGTGACTGTGGCATATGATTCGGTTGGCAATGACACAATGGCGCGAACCATCACATCGACCAAACGGCGCGGCACGATCATCGCCTTTGGCCAATCATCAGGGCCATATGCCGATTTCAAAATCACCGATCTTTCAAAAGGGTCTTATTATCTGAGCCGTCCAACATTATTTCATTTTGTTGGCGATCGGTCATGGCTTGATGCGGCATCGGCAAAACTATTCAAGGCCGTTACCGATGGCACAATCAATGTTTCGATCAATCAGCGTTTTGCCTTGGAAGATGTGGCCAAAGCGCATGACGCGCTAACCGGCCGTGCCACAACAGGCTGTACGATCCTAACTGTCTAGCGAGCCAACGATCTGTCCACATAACGGGCGGGTCAGATAATGAGCTGGTCAGATAAGGGGTTTTGACCTGCATCCAAGCGGCGCAGGTCATGCCTTGTGCCTTTTGCAAAAATTAAGGGGCTGCCATTGGCAGCCCCTTTTTCATGCTTGTATTTTGGCCTTTGCCATATCGAAAGCGCGATATTATGCGCCTTGCTGTGGCCGCATATCGGCTTGGCTGATGCCAGCAACTGAAACGGGCTTTTTCATCGCGTCACGACGGAATGGCTCGCCAAGCTCTTGGTTCAACAGCACTTCGATAAAGGTGGTCACGCCATCCTTCATCTGCGCGTCAACCGCTTTGGCCAATGCATCGCGAAGCTCATCCATTGTTGAAACGGCAACGCCCTCAACACCACACGCCTTGGCAACGCCAGCATATGAGACTTGCTGATCAAGCTCGGTGCCAACAAAGTTATCGTCAAACCACAAGGTTGTGTTGCGCTTTTCCGCACCCCACTGATAGTTGCGGAAAATAACCATGGTGATGGCTGGCCATTCTTCACGGCCAATTGCCGACATTTCATTCATTGAAATGCCAAAGGCACCATCGCC
>JADHQX010000002.1 GCA_016777745.1 Candidatus Pelagibacterales bacterium | reverse complement strand
GTAGACCAAAGATCTTTTCAAAGACTTTACGATCCGGAAACTCTTGCAGATAATTTAACTTTTTCAGATGCAAAACAATTAGATCATGATGAAATTCTTATAAAATTCTCTGATCAACACGAGGCCAAATACTCATTAAAAGATTTACTACTTGAAGTTGAAAAAAAAGATAATTTGCCACAAAAAGTCTATTGGAGTACTAGCAACTTAGAATTCAAAGAGTTTAATTTTGATTATAGTTTAGAATCCGAACAGCAGATGTTAGAGATACTTGAGTATTTTCATAAATATGGATTTGTTGTTGTTAAAGAACTGCATGCACAAGAAGGAGAAATCATAAATTTTGCAGAAAGAATTGGTTTTATCCGCGAAACGAATTTTGGTAAAACTTTTGATGTGAGATCAAAACAACAGCCTAATGATTTAGCTTACACTTCTATTGAACTTGGTCCACACACTGACAACCCTTACCGAAAACCAGTTCCATCAATACAGTTCTTATTTTGTGTTGAAAATAGCTGTGTAGGAGGAAATTCCACTTTAGTCGATGGCTTTCAAGTAGCTAAAGATTTGAAAGCTCAATATCCTGAAGCCTTTAAAATTTTATCTGAAACCAATATATTTTTTAGATTCACAGATCAAGATACAGTCCTAGAAAATACTGGAACAACAATAGAGTTAGATGATGAAGGAAACTTTGTTCAGATACGTTTTAGTAATCGACTAGACTTAGTGCCTTATCAGGCGCCTGATAAATTGGCAAAATACTATGAAGCAAAAAGAATTTTTCATGGAATGATTAATTCTGACAAGTATTTGATTAATTTTAGATTGCCTGCTGGTGGTTTATTAATTATGGACAATTATAGATTGCTACATGGCCGTACAAGCTTTAATACTTCTGAAGGCAGTAGGTTTCTTCAGGGGCTATACATTGATCACGACTCAATAGAAAGTAAATATAAAATTTTGAAAAAAAATAAAAATGGATAAAGTTAAATTTACAGCAATGAAAGATGGCACTAAAGAAGATTATGATCTTCTTAGCAGGTATGAAGAAGGCTTTGTTGAGGGCTTGCCAGATAGAGTATTAAAATTTCTTAAAAATTTAGATGGCTCATTAGATGGTTATCAAATAACTAGATTAGAACATAGTCTTCAAACAGCAACTAGAGCAGAAAAAGATGGAGCAGACGAAGAAATGGTAGTAGCAGCCTTACTACATGACATTGGGGATGGCTTGGCGGTATTTAATCATAGTCAGTTTGCAGCATCTATTTTAAGGCCATATGTTTCTGAGAAAGTCTATTGGATTGTCAAACATCATGGATTATTCCAAAATTATTACTATGCACATCATGTAGGCAAAGATAGAAATGCTCGTGATCAGTATAAAGATTCACCTTATTATCAGGATACAATTAATTTTTGTGAAAATTGGGATCAAGCATCTTTTGATCCAACCTATGAGAGTTACCCCTTAGAGCATTTTGAGCCTATGGTTAAAAGAGTTTTTGCAAAACCCATTCATGATTTTTAACCAAGTTTTCTCACAATTACATTGCCAATAGAATATCCTGCTCCAAACGAACAGATAATAGCTAGATCATCCTTCTTGAGACTATTATTATGCTTATGAAAAGCAATTATTGAACCTGCTGAACTTGTATTTGCATACTCATCCAAAACAATTGGAGCAAAATCTCTCGATGATTCGTGTCCAAGAATATATTTACTTATAAGTCGATTCATATTTTCATTAGCTTGATGTAAGTACATTGCTTTTATATTAGTAACTTCAATACTATTTTTTTCTAAGTGTTCTTTTATTAAAGAAGCTACTTTAGGAACTACCTCTTTAAAAACTTGCCTACCATTTTGGTGAAATAACTTATCCGCTTTGCCAACACCATCGGGAGATGACGAATTAAGGAACCCATAATTATTTCTTATATTATTTGAAAACTGCGTATAAAGTTTTGTACTAAGAATTTCATATGAATTTGAATTGCTTGGGACCTCTTTTAATTCTTCAATAACTACTGCCGTAGCAACATCACCAAAAATAAAATGGCAATCACGATCTTTAAAGTTTAAATGTCCGCTACATATTTCAGGGTTAACCATCAGTGCCGATCTAATCGAGCCGCTTTTAATCATATCATAAATAGTCTGGATACCAAAAGTTGCTGAAGAGCATGCAACATTCATATCAAAGGCAAAACCTTCAATATTTAATGCATTTTGTATTTCTATAGCAATAGCTGGATAGGGACGCTCAAGATTAGAGCAGGCAACAATAACAGCATCAATTTTTTCAATATCTATATTTGCATTTTCAATCGCTTGTTTAGCTGCGATGACGCCCATTTCTGCTAAATTTGATAATTCATCTTCTTTGCGTTCTCGAAGTAGTGGACGCATAAATTTTGTATCTAGTATACCTGATTTATTTTGTACATATCTAGCTTTTACCCCTGATGCTTTTTCAATAAACTCAGAACTTGATTTTTGTAACTCTTCAATTTCACCAGTCTTAATTTTGTCTTCATTTTCTATATTAAATTCATCTACAAATTTATTATATGAATTAACTAGCTCATCATTAGTCAGAATTTCTTTAGGTGTAAATAGTCCTGTGCCTGAAATTTGAATTCTTGTCATTATCTTTGACTATACTCTGTATGAAATTTTATAAAAATATCGAAAAATTAAAAAAACTGACTTTATATTAAACTATAAAGTCAGTTTTTTTAGACTATATTCCAGGTATATATGGAACGCCGTCGCCTTTAACAGTTTCATTGATACCTTGTAACGTTGTACAAGCTGTAATCATAAAACTAATGGCTAAAACAGTAAGTGTAACTCTCATTTTTGATCTCCAATTAAAATTAATAATTTAACTATAGGTAATTTAATCACTAATACAATTAATTTATTATTTTAAATCCCTGGAATTAAAGGGATATTAACACAACTTGATGTTAACAGGCATACTAGTAGTATTGAAAATATAGTTTTCATTATAAGTAAACTATAAATATTTAAAAATAATACTCAATGACTTGTTTTGTTTATATTATTGGAAGTTTTAAAGCGAATAAGCTTACAACTTATGTTGGTTGGACTAATAATATTGATGAAAGATTAAATAAGCATAACTCGAGTAAAGGGGCTAAGAGTACAAGGGGTCGTCAATGGGAATTAATATATTATGAAGAATGCAATTCTAAATCTGATGCCTTAAAGAGAGAGTATGAACTAAAAAATGATAGAAAGTTTAGAAGCTATATAAAAGATGAGTATCTTAATGCTCAACCATAGCCACTGCGTCCGCTCTTTCTAAAGCCATAAGGTCCCGCAATAAATATTGTTAGCGCTTTAATACCGGGCTGTAAATCAACTCTATGTAGTTGGTCTGCAGATCTAAAGCCAATATAGCCTGGACCCCTCCATTTTTTTTCTTTCACTTCATTGAGTGTTTCCCAATAACCACCACTAATTATAATTGTAATAAAAGGAAATGGATGATTATGAGTTCCTTTTCCATGGTCATCATCAATAATATGATTAATAATAATATTGAACGGAAACCATTTAGGTCTTTTTCTTAAGAAAGGATAATATCTAATAGTCCATGGCTTAGCTAAGTGAAACTCAGGATGAGATGCTCCTCGATCCATAACTATTCTTTTTCTTCCTAATTTATCTAATAAATTTAAAAAATTCATATTAAGTAAAAACTATATTATATAGATTAGATTATATACAATAAGCGCCCGTGGCTCAACCGGATAGAGCATCAGATTTCGAATCTGAGGGTTGCAAGTTCGAGTCTTGCCGGGCGCACCATAAGGAAAGATATATGAAATTATTTAAACCATTTGGACCATCGATAGGTAAAGTTGAGCTAAAGAAAACTATAATAGGTAATGTCAATGATTACTGTGATAAAGTTATGGCTAGTAAATTAAAAAGCAAAAAACTAGACCATTCAAGTAAACTTATAGGCAATGTTGAGCAGCAATTTATTATTACAAGATCAAATTTTAAGAAAATTTTAGAAAAAGAAATTATCTTTTCAATAAAAAAATATTATTTAGGTGTACTCGGGGTAAAAGTAAAAAAAATCACAATAGATTCAGCTTGGATTGTCTGTCAATATGCTGGAGATTTTAATCCACCACATATTCATAGAGGCAATATTAGTGGAGTAGGTTACTTAAAAATTCCACAAACGATTACAAGTGGAAGGGAAAAAAAACTAGCTGGACATATTTCATTTATGGATGGAAGAGTGTCAATGCCAAGAAATAGCCCACCTTTAGTTCAACACAGACAAACATTTAAACCAAAAGTAGGGAACTTATTTATATTTCCATCTTTCTTGATGCATGATGTACATCCATTTAGAGGTGACGGTGAAAGAAGAAGCTTTTCTTTTAATGCCTTTGTAGATTCTTAATTTGAGCTTCAATCATAGGTTTGCTAATCCGACCTGGCCGAAGAATATTAATTTTATCATTAATCATAGAAACTATAGTTGACTCAGTGCCTGTTATTTTATGATTGCTAATTAGTGCGTAAGCTATTTCTTTATTTGAAATAATATCTAATTGATCGATATTTCTTGGAGTTTTTCCCTTATGCGAGTTAGCGCTAGTACTTGCAAAAGGTTTTTTTGTTTCAACCAATAAATTTAGTAAGGCTTTATGATTAGGAATTCTAATACCAACTGTAGTAGACGATTTATGCCCATAAAATATTTTATTACTTTTTTTCTTTACTATTAGAGTTAAATCACCTGGCCAAAAAGCATTAGCTAATAATTCATCATATTTAGAAAAATGACCAATTTTTTTAGCCTCTCTAATTGATGATACAAATATAATTAATGGAAGTTTTTTTGGTCTTAACTTAGTTCTAAAAATCTTGTTAACAGCTTTTTCATTATAAGCATCTGCAATCAAGCCATAAACTGTATCAGTAGGAACAGCGATTATATTTCCATTTTCTAGACTTTGTTTTAGTAATCTAATACTATTTTTAGAATATTTGATAATTTTATGAATCATATTGATGGCAATTACTAAAATATTTTATCATACGGACTTTGAGAATCATATTCCAACTTTAAATAATCCTGAGTGCTCTAAAAGAGTAGCAAACATAATCAATCTTATTAAAGAAGAAAACTTTGCTAATATCTCATTCGTTGAACCAAATAAAATAAAAAAAGAGCTTATATATGCAGCACACGATAAAAATTTTGTAGACGAAACTCTTAATAAATTTCCAGAAAATGATGAAATTGTATATTTGGACCAAGAAACACCAGTTTCCCAAGGATCAAAAGATGCAACGTTAAGAGCTGCAGGAGCAGGTATAGACGCAGTAGAATCAATTCTAGACGGTAGCTGTAAAAACGCATTCTGCATTGTGCGACCTCCTGGACATCATGCTTGCAATGATAGATCTATGGGTTTTTGTGTATTTAATAATGTTGCTGTAGTAGCTCACTATTTAATCAATAAATATAGTTTTTCAAACATAGCAATTATTGATTTTGACGTACATCATGGTAATGGCACTCAAGATATATTTTATAATAATAAAAATGTAAATTATTACTCAATACATCAATTTCCTCTTTATCCAGGAACTGGTGACCTAAATGAAACTGGAGTAGGCAATATATTTAATGTACCGCTTGTTTCAGGAACAGCATCTGATACTTATAAAAAACTGTTTCAAGAAAAAATAATAAATCAATTAAAAATACAAAAACCAGATTTTATGATTATTTCTGCTGGTTTTGACGCTCATTCAGCAGACCCATTAGCTAATATTAATTTAGTTGAAAATGATTTTTCTTATATAACAGATCAATTAAAAATGATTGCTAATAATTACTGTGAGGGTAGGTTACTATCAATGCTTGAAGGTGGTTATGATATAAATGCTTTAGAACAATCAATATTAACTCATATAAAAATTTTACAGACTTAGATTATGAATGATAAAAAAAAGACAGTAAAAGACTCTTATGGACGATTGATAGAAAATAAATCTTTCGATGAATATTGGGATGAATTTCATAAGATAGAAAATCTTTCAATGAAAGAATCTATACGCCAAAAAAATGAAAGAAAGTCTAAGATTAAAGATAAATAATAAGAGCTACTTGATTGCTTGCACTGTTTGCCATGCCATTTTTGCTAGAATAGGTACAAATGCTCCATACTGTTTAGCTTGATCACTTGATGCAGTGCCATCTCTAACGCGGCCCGCAATTCCTTGAGTAATTCCAGCTAATCTAAACATATTATAGGCTAAGAAAAAATTCCAATCTTGAATTTCATTTCTATTTGTTTTTCTATAATAAGCTTTGGCATACTCATCTTCATTTGGAATATTCAATTCTTTTAAGTTAGCTCCAAGTATTCCAATTCCTTGAACTGCTAATGGCATTTTCCAAGTCATCATATGATAAGTAAAATCAGCTATTGGGTGACCTAACGTAGATAGTTCCCAATCTAATATAGCTATTACTTCATTAGTATTTTTATCAAAAACCATATTATCTAGTCTAAAGTCACCATGAACTATTGATGTTTCTTCGCCAGAAGGAATATTTTCTGGAAGCCATTGAATTAGATTGTCCATTTCAGGAATTAAAGTAGTTTCTGAATCTTTGTATTGTTTTGACCATCTAGTTATTTGTCTCGCCATATAATTTTCATATTTACCATAGTCACCAAGACCTATACTTTTAAAATCAGTATTATGTAATTTTGCAATTGTATCATTCATAGACCAATAAATTTTATTTCTTTCTTCTGCACTACATTTAGTTAATAGCAAGTCCCAGAATATATTTCCATCAACGTGGTCCATTAAAAAAAATGTTGTACCCGCAACACTAACATCTTCACAAAAATCATAAGTCTTAGGAACTGGAACATCTGTCTTATTCAAGGCTGATATAACTTTATATTCGCGATCAACTGCATGTGCAGATGCAAGAAGTTTTCCAGGAGGTTTTCTTCTTAATACAAAGTTCCTTACATTTGTTTGAAGTAGATATGTAGGATTCGACTGTCCTCCTTTAAATTGTTTAATGTCTAGAAGACTTGTATCATTTCCTAATAAATTTTTTAAATATTTTTCGATTGGACCATGATCTAATGAAAGTTTTGAATCAACTTCTTTAGTGCCACTAAATTGAGCTGCTCTATCCATTATTTTATCGCTCTCCATCCTATATCTTTTCTAAAAGTACTTTCTGGCCAATCAATTTTATCTATTGCAGTATATATTTTATTTAAAGCAGTTTGTAAGTCATTGCCAGTTCCAGTAATTGATAAAACTCTTCCTCCGATGGCACATAATTCTGTATCTTTTAATTCAGTACCAGCATGAAATATTTCAATGTCATTTTCATTTTCTGCCAACTCTAGGTTTTTAATTTTAGTGTTTTTTTTATATTCATTTGGATAACCTAAACTAGCCATAACAACTGTTGCAGCATGGTTTTCTTCCCAATTAGTCTTTATAGAACTAATATTGCCTTTAATAGTACCTAATATAAGATCAACAATATCTGACTTAAGTCTGAGCATAAGAACTTGACACTCTGGATCTCCAAAACGAACATTATATTCAACCAGTTTTGCTTTATTATTTTTTATCATTACTCCTGCATACAAAATACCTTGGTATGGAGATCCAAGATCTCGCATAGCTTTTAAAGTCGGTTCAATCATTTCTTGATCAACCTGTTTTTGTATTTCTTTAGTAAAGACAGGTGCAGGTGAGTATGCCCCCATGCCCCCAGTATTTGGTCCCGTATCTCCATCACCAATTCTTTTATGATCTTGTGCGCTAGATAGGGGGATATAATTAGTACCGTCGGTAAACACAAAATAGCTTGCTTCCTCTCCATCCATAAATTCTTCTATAACCAACTCACAGCCTGATCCAAATTTATCATTAAAAATATCATTAACCGCTAAAAGCCCATCATTAAGTGAAGTTGCAATAGTTACGCCTTTACCAGCCGCTAATCCACTTGCCTTTATTACCACTGGAAATGTATGATTTTCAAGGTAGTCACAAGCTAATTTTTTTTCTGTAAAGCTTTTATATGCAGCGGTAGGTATATTGTACTTTGAACAAATATCTTTCATAAATATTTTTGAACCCTCAAGACCTGCTGGAATCTTTTTAGGACCAAATGCCATGATCTTTTTGCTGTCAAGAAAATCTACAACTCCATTAACAAGAGGAACTTCAGGACCAACTACAACTAAATCTATTTTATTAGCTAAGCAAAAATCATATAAAGTATCAAAATTATTAATATCAAAATTATGTACCTCAGCTATTTTGGATATTCCATAATTTCCAGGTGCACAAAATAACTTAGACAATTGGTCACTTTTAGCTATGGAAAAACATAAAGCATGTTCTCTTGCACCATTTCCTAAAACTAAGATATTCATAATATTTTTTTTAGACTATTTAATATGATAATATATATTAGATTATATTAAAAAAATGACCAAAGAAAATATACCAGAGTATTCAGTAACTGAATTATCAACTGCCTTAAAAAATACAATTGAAGATAAATTTGGCTATGTTCGGATTAAAGGTGAATTGTCTGGTATTAACAACCATTCATCTGGCCATATTTACCTTACTTTGAAAGATGAAAATGCTGTAATTAATGGAATCATCTGGAGAAGCAGTGTTGCTAAAATAAAAATTCGTCCAGAAGAAGGTTTGGAAGTTATATGTACAGGAAAGATTAGCACGGGATACAATCCAGGCAGATATGCTGGAAGATCTAATTATCAGATAACTATAGATACTATGAAACCGGCTGGTATAGGTGCTCTGATGGCCATTTTAGAAGAGAGAAAAGAAAAATTAAAATCTGAGGGCTTATTTGAAATCCATCACAAAAAAAGTATACCAAAATACCCATCAACAATTGGAGTAATTACATCTCCAACTGGTGCTGTGCTTCAAGATATTAAACACCGTGTTTCAGAGAGGTTTCCCTGTAATATAATTTTATGGCCAGTCCCTGTTCAAGGAAATGATGCGGCTGAATTAATTGAAAATGCTATTCGAGGATTTAATAAAATCGATAAAACTTCAAAAATTTCAAAACCTGAGGTTTTAATTTTAGCTAGAGGTGGAGGTAGTATAGAGGACCTATGGTGCTTTAATGAAGAAAGAATAGTGCGTGCAGTTTTTGATAGTAGCATTCCTCTAATTTCTGCGGTTGGACATGAAACTGATACAACTCTTGTGGACTATGTGTCAGACATAAGAGCTCCAACACCAACAGCAGCAGCAGAAATAGCAACCCCTTCAAAAGATATTCTATTTACAGAGCTAAATGAAAATGAGAATAGATTAAATTATAGTGTCAAAAATTTAGTTAATATAGCAAGAGAAAGAATTCT
The DNA here is from genome assembly GCA_016777745.1 of Candidatus Pelagibacterales bacterium. The sequence continues at coordinate 25,197 of JADHQX010000002.1, read as the reverse complement.
AAATATTCAAAAACTTTTTCCTGATCATAAAGAGTTATTCAATTTAAAATTAAATGAATTAAATAATTTAAAGCAAAGATTGCCATCGTCTTTGAAGATTTTCATTCAGAAAGAAATTTCAAATTTTCAGAATTCAGGGTCAAAATTAAACCTCAATATTTTAAAAGAAAAAATTAGAAACAATCAAAATTCATTACTAGGTATTTCAAATCAATTTTTGAATAACAATAAGAATAATTTCTTATCATATTCAAATAGAGTTAATTCAGCCAGCAAGCTTCTTGAAAGCCTAAGTTATAAATCAGTAATAAAGAGAGGCTTTGCAGTCATTCGGAATAGTTCAAATAAAGTAATTGGTAAAAAAACTGACATAATAAGAGATAATAAGTTAAGTGTAGAAACAAAATTTGGTATAATTAAAGCTGAAATAAAAGATGAACAATAATAAAAAAATTTTAGCAGAAATAGTTCTTGATCATGGCAGCTTTCATTTTACAAAAAATGGAGATCATGTGCTATGTTCTATTACAAAAGAAATAATTCCGATTGAAGAACTAAAGTATTGGAATGTAGATAATCAGGAAGTATACGCCTCTCCTAAAATTGCATTACAAAGATATAAAGATCTAAATGAAATTTAAATTATTATTAGTTTTTATTAGTATTCTCTATTCAAATTTTGCTCACTCAAAAATTTTACCTAGCTCAATTTTACAGGGAGGGCTAATAGTTGGTCAATTGGAAACAGGAGATACATTAAAACTTAACGGTAATAGTATAAAGCTAAGTAATGATAAGTATTTTGTCTTTGCAATTGATAGAGATGAAATTGGCCCTATGAATATTACCGTATTAGAAAATGATAAGATAATTTCAATTAATCAAATTAAAGTAATTAAAAGAGATTATGAAATTCAAAGAATTAATGGACTCCCAAAAAAAATGGTCACACCAGATGAGGAAGTAATTAAAAGAATTATTGCTGACAATAAGATTATTGTTAAAGCTAAAGAGCTAGACTTAGATAATACATTTTTTAAAAAAAATTTCTTAATGCCTACTGATGGTATCATATCGGGTGTATTTGGAAGTCAGAGAATTTTGAACGATGTTCCTAAAAGTCCTCATAAAGGCTTAGATATTGCCGCACCAGAAGGTCAAACTATACTATCTACAAACGATGGCATAGTAACGCTAGCTGAAGATAATCTCTATTATACTGGAGGAACAATAATAATTGATCATGGGCATGGAGTTAAATCAATTTATGCTCACATGTCTTCTGTAGATGTTGTCGCTCAACAAAAAGTAAGTAAAGGTGAAATGATTGGTAAAGTTGGCTCAACTGGTAGATCAACTGGCCCACATTTACATTGGGGTGTAATGTGGTTTAATCAGTATGTTGATCCACAACTTTTAGTTAATCAATAGGCTTAACTTGTTCAATTCCATTCATCGTATTCTATTTCCATCTATCATGGAGCCAAAAATATTGACCGGGATCTTCAGTAATTTTTTTTTCAAAAAAATAGTTTATTTCATTAGTTATATCTTGAATATTTTTTTTAGTATCATCAAGATCCTCAATATTTAATGGGTTAAAGAATTCAACTTCAAAATTGGACTTATTTTTTCTTTTCACCCAAGCTAGATATATTTTACATTTATTTTTCAATCCAAGTTGTGCGGGTAGACTGGTAGTTTTAGACTTGATATTAAAGAAATTACTTTCTATTCCTGTTGTAAGTCGTAAATCAGATAAGAGAGCTAATGAATTTCCATTGTTAAAATCATTAATAATATTTTTAGTACCTACCATATTTTTTTCATAACATGTAACACTAAACTTATTTCTTAATTTATTGATAATTTTTTTTGAATAGGGATTATTAGGTTGTCTTACAATACCAGAAATTTTATCTGAATTTTTTCTACATGCAATTCCCATTATTTCCCAATTTGCATTATGAGATGATACTAATATTTTTTTTGTTGATGTATCAAAAAAATCTCTTGAATGTTTATTATCAACTATACTAATACGGTCATTTTTTTTTGATGCTAATTTAGAAAAGTGTGAATATTCAGCTGCAACACGTCCAAAATTTGACCATATTTCATTATTTATTTTGTCGTACCAATTACTATCTTTATCTGGAAAAGCTTTTTCTAAATTTTTTCTAATAATCTTATTTACAGAAAGAAATGGTCCAATTGATTTTGTAATAAATGAACCTGTACTACTTGAAATATCTATTGGTAAAATTTTAAAAAATAAATATACAATATTTATTAAAATTCCTTCAACTGGATACTTTACAAAAACCTTAATAAATTTTTTTATCATTCTTATTTTAAAATAGTTTCAATAAATTGTTCTTTATCTTTTATCTCTAAATTAATAGGAAACTGTTTAATTTTATCTTTATAATTATCATCAATTCGAACCCAATCTTTAGCTGTTGTATAAATTTCATGACCATCTTTAATTGCATCATCAACAATAGCTTTAATTTCATTTTCACTAAAATGATAATGATCTGGAAAACTAATCTTTTTTATTAAATTAAATCTATAATTCTCTAAAGTCTGAAAAAATCCGTCATTATCTCCAATTCCACTAAATGCAACTATGTCTCTATTATTGCCATCTATTTCACCGATAATCTCAGCTTTAAAAAATCTATTATTATATTTAGATGATATATTTGTTTTATCTTCACCAAGAATTAAGAATATATAATCCTTGTTGATAGCAGATGAAATATTCTGTCTAAGAGGACCAGATGGTAGTAAAAATTTATTGCCAAATCCTCTTCTTCCATTAATAGCAATAATGCTTTTTGATTTATTGATTGAACTATCTTGTAATCCATCATCTAGAATGATTATATCTGGTTTTTCATTCTTTATAATCGTATCTATTGCATCTTTTCTATCTGAACAAATATAAGTTACACCTACTTTTGCGTAAAGTAGCGCTTCATCTCCTATATCAATTACAGAATGCTTAGTTTTATCAACTTTAATAGTACCTTTTAATTTTCCTTTATAACCTTTTAGCAGGACTACAACTTTTTTTTCTGGAAGCATCTTAATTATAGCTAAAGTAATCGAAGTTTTACCTGAACCTCCTACAACAATATTTCCTATGCATATAATGGGTACTTCGAAACTATGTGTTTTTCTAAAATATGCTCTTATATTAAAAACTAAGAGATATACAATTGATAAAGGTAATAATAAAATAGAAATAATTCTAAATATAATATTTCTACTATACCAGATGTTCAAAAATGATTTATTTAAAAATTTATAGATCATTGTTAAAAATATTAGAATTAAGATGATGCATCGTATCTTTAAGAATATCAGATGCCTCTAAATTAATTTTTTTCATCAATTCATCTTCATCAGGAGATGGTGCATCGTAACATTTCATTAGTTTTACCTGAAGCTGCCTAGAGTTATCTACTAGTTCAGTAATAGAAAGGTGACCCAATGTTTCATAGACTTCTATAAAATTTTCTACATACTTGCCATGAAATATATTATTACAAAAATATGCAGCTTCTATTGGATTTTGTCCTCCATGAGGCACAAAGCTACCTCCGATAAATATAAAATCTGCTAATTTATAAAACATGCCCAATTCTCCAAATGTATCTGCGAGATAGATATCAGTACTTTGATCAATTTGTCCATTTGCAGATCTTATTACTACTTTTGAATTAGACATTTGATTTAATAATTTACTTCTATTAGGATGCCGAGGAACAATTATTGTTATAAATTCCTGCTTCAATTCTCTTATCTTATTAGTTATTTCTGAAATCATTTTTTCTTCGCCAAGATGGGTGCTGGCGGCAAGAAAAACTTTTCTACCTTTAAACATTTTTTTTAGCTCATTATAAGCATCTTCTTTAACTTCAAGCTTATTAGAACTAAATTTAAGGTTTCCAGTATAATATGTATTGTTAATACCAAGTTTTTTGTAAAAAAAAGAACTTTCTTGATTTTGAGTTAGACATAAATCAAAACTTTTAAAAATTAATTCTGAGGACTTTTTAAATCGTAACCACTTATTGTATGAATTTAAAGTCATTCTTCCATTGATGATTGCTAGCTTTATTTTCATTTGTTTTATTTGTAAAATTAAGTTTGGCCAAATCTCCGATTCAACAAATATTGCATGAGTCGGTTTCCAATGTTTTAAAAATCTTGCATTAAATAAAGGGATATCTAAGGGTAAATATTGGTGTACTGTTTTAGAACTAAGTTTTTTCATTACTATTTTTGCAGCACTAGTAGTCCCTGTAGTTAATAAGATTTGGCTTATTGATTTTGTATTTTCTAATTTATTGATAATTGGCAATATTGAGAGACTTTCCCCAACACTAGCTGCATGTATCCAAACGAGATTACCATCCTCTCGGTTCACACTTGCTTTGCCGTAACGCTCTTTAAATCTATTAGGGTCTTCCTTATCTAGCTTAATTCTTCTTCTAATATAGAATCCTGTGAAAGGAATTAATAACACTGATATTGCATAATAAATCTTGAGGAGCATAGCTACGAGTCTATATGATTTGTAGCAATCTCTGTAATATTTATTAGACTCTTTTCTAGAGTTTCTTGCTGTACTGAAGTGTCTATTTTATTGATTATTGTATCTAACGGATCACCCCATACTATACATATTTTATTGAATGGCTTTGGTATAATAAATTTATCCCATGTACTTAGAACCCACTTTTTTTTATAAGCTAGTGCCATTGGAAGTATTTTTTTATTACTAATTCTTGAAATATTAATCGTTCCTTCACTTACTTTATGTCTCGGCCCCCTTGGGCCATCTGGAGTAATACCAATAGAAACATTACCTCTTAATGTTTTGATAATTTTCCTTATACTGGAAATAGTATTTTTCTCTTTTTCCTTGTTGGGATTGTTTGTTGATCCACGAATAGAATTAAAGCCATGATATTTTATTAGGTCAGCAATAATATCTCCATCCTTATGTTTAGAGATTAAAATATCAATTCTTTTTTTAGTTTGCCATGTGAGTGGCGAAAGTAGGAGATGGTCGTGCCATAAAGCATAAATAAAAGATTCATTTTCTAGAATTAATTTATCAAAACTAGTTTTATTAATAAATATTTTTTTTGAAGATACGTAAACAATATAAACATAAAATGCACCAACAAGAGAAAGGAATTTTTTGACAAAATAATTTTTTAAAATAATTTTGATCATCTTATTAAAATTGTCGTTCATACAATCTTTTGTACAAACCACTATTTTGAATTAATTGTTCATGCGATCCAGTCTCTTCAATAGTACCATTATTTAATACTATAATCTTATCGGCATTTTCAATAGTGCTTAGTCTATGTGCAATAACCAATGTTGTTCTATCCTTCATTAGTGTTGAAATTGCTTTTTGAACTGCATATTCCGACTCAGAGTCTAGACTTGAAGTTGCTTCGTCTAGTAAAAGTATAGGTGCGTTCTTTAAGAAGGCTCTTGCAATTGAAATCCTTTGTTTTTGACCACCAGATAGACTATAGCCTTTTTCACCAATCATTGTATCGTAACCATTTGGAAAATCTAAAATAAACTGATCAGCCGATGCTAATTTTGCTGCTGTAATTATTTCCTCTTCGCTAGCATCTTTCTTTCCATAAGATATGTTGTCTCTAATTGATAGGTCAAAAAGAATTGGTTCCTGGCTCACCAATGCAACTGAAGATCTGAGAGAATAAAGAGTCACATCTTTAGTACTCATTCCATCTATTAAAATTTCACCATTTAGAGGATCGTAAAATCTTGGTATCAAATTTAAGGTTGAAGTTTTTCCTGATCCACTAGGACCTACTAGTGCCGTAATACTATTTGGTTCTAATGTTAAGCTAATATTATCTAAAACAATGTTTTCCTTGTTATATGAAAGGCTAACATCTTTAAATACAACTTTGCCTTTTTTTACTAATAATTCTTCTGCATTATTTCTTTCAATTATTTCTAATGGTTGATCCAAAAGTTCAAAAACTCTTTTACCAGCAGCAAAACCTTCCTGCATGATTGTATTAGCTTGTGACAAGCTTCTCAGAGGTTGAAATGCCAACATCATAGCCCCAAGAAAAGATATAAATTCATTTAATGGAAGCTCGCCTTGAATACCCCTAAGACCGGCATAATACATTGCACCAGCAATACCAAATCCTGCTAAGAACTCAGAAAATGGAGCTGCGGCTGCTCTTGTTTTTGTTGTTTTAATAAGAAGTTGCATTCTTCGATAAATAGATTGCGAAACTTTTTTTATCTCAGCCTCTTCTTGTTGATAAGCCTTAACTATTCTCGTTCCATCTAAGTTTTCTGTGAGTAAAGAGGCTAAAACGCCAGTCTCAATCTGTGTACCCGTAGATGCCTTCTTCATTCTTTTCCCAAGGCGTTTTGATAAAAGTGCAACTAATGGAATGGCTATAAGAGCTATTAATGATAAAGTTATGTCTTGATAAAACATTACACCCAAAAGGCAAATTAAGGTTAATAAGTTTCTAAATGTGTTAGCTAGATTATCGCTTACTGAAGATTGAAGTAAATTAACATCATATAAAAAATTAGCTATAATTTTTCCAGAGTGATTAATCTGAAGCCAACCAAGATCAGCATAAGTAATTTTTGTGAACATATTAATTTGAATGTCTGCAATTATTTTTTGTCCAATCTCAGTAAGTATTGAAACTTGAAAGAAGGTGGCTACTCCTTTAATAAATAAAATTCCTATAACTCCTAATGGAATTAATAAAACCATTTGAGCGTCGCGTTCCAAAAATATTTTTTCTATAGCAGGATCTAATAACCATGCTGTAGCACCAGTAGCTAAAGCTATAATTATCATGAATATAAAAGACGTACTTAATTTGGCTAATTGAGGTTTAATATTCTCTCTAAAAAGTCGTTTTAAGATTTCTGAATTTGTCATAAGTAAAAATAGGATACTATCAGTATCATTGTCGCTGTTCCAATTATTGAATAATAAAAATAAGGCTATTTTCCGGCTAAAATCATGCCTTCAATACAAAGAGTGGGAGCATTAGAGCCATATTTAAACTCTAAATCGTTAGCAGCAGATAAATTTAAGAACATTTCAGTTAGATTTGAAGCGATAGTTATTTCGCTAACTGGAAAGGCCAACTCTCCATTTTCAATCCAGTAGCCACTTGCTCCTACACTGAAATCTCCAGTTATTAGATCGAAACCTGAGCCCATAAGTTCAGTAGCATAAAACCCACTTTTAATAGATCCAATTAGATCTTCGTAAGAGACCATGCCATTCGCCATAAATAAATTATTGGTACTAGTGCCTGGCGGAGAACCGATAGATCTAGAGGCGTGACCAGTTGTTTTAAGATTCAATTTTTTGCCTGTAGCGGTGTTTAGTAGCCATGTTTTTAAAACTCCATTGCTGACTAGTTCTGTTTTTTTATTTTTGACTCCCTCACCATCGAATAAGCTTGAGTTCATACCTCTAAAAATCTTAGGATCATCAATTATAGATATATCTTTACTAAAAATTTGTTTATTTAGGCTATCTTTTAAAAAACTAGTTCCACGTGCGATAGAATTTCCTGATATTGCACCAGCTACATACCTAACTATTCTGTTACTAATTCTTTTATCGAAAATTACAGAGGTTTTGCAAGAGCTAACTTTTCTTGGATTAATTCTTTTTAAGGTAAGATCTGCAGCATTCTTTCCAATTTCTTCCGGGGCATCAAGATCTTCATAATGAATAGCAGAGGCATAATCGTAATCTCTCTCCATATTAACACCATCACCTGCGATAACTGAACATGATATAGAATTGCTTGATGATTTATAACCACCCATAAAGCCATGGCTTGTTGCTAAAAAAAATTCACTAGTTCCAAAAGATGCACCTGAGCCCTCAGAGTTACTAATTCCTTTAATACTTAAAGCAGCATCCTCACATTTTTTAACGTTATCAATCATTAAATTTGTATCAGTTTCGTAATTTTGGCACAAATCTAAATCTATAAAATTTGTTTCTAGTTGTGAGGGATCACCTAGGCATGCAGTATCATCTTCTGGAGCTAATTTTGCCATTTCAACTACTTTAGTTACAAGTGTATCTATATTTTTTGCATCAAAGTTTGAAGATGAGACAAAGGATTGCTTTGATCCTATTAAAGCTCTAATTCCAAATGTTTTACCGGAAGATTCTTCAACATCTTCAATTTTACCAAATCTATATGCAATTGATTTACTTGTTCCCTTAGCTAGAACTATATCGCAATCAGTTGCTCCAGCAACTTTTGTCTTTGTAATAATTTGGTCTGCTAAATTTTTAAATTCCATAATGCTAAATATAACTCGATAATAAGCCTAAACAAATAAGTAACCCTAAATACTGATTACTTTTGAATAATGCAAGACATACCTCGGGTCTTTTAATATCTAATTTTGCTATTTGTATAAATTGATGAGTAAAAACAGCTAGTAAAAATAGAAAAAATAGTAATTTTTGAGATGCCATTACCCCAAAAATGAAAAGACTCATTGTCATAGCCGAATAAAAAAATGCAACCCAATATTTAGTATTATTACCAAAAAGAATGGCTGTAGATTTAACTCCTATGGAAAGATCGTCATCTATATCTTGGTGTGCATAAATTGTGTCATAACCCAAGGTCCAAAAAATTCCTGCGCTATAGAGAAATAAAATTTCGATTGATATACTATTAGCTATAGCGGAATATCCAATTAGAACTCCAATATTAAAAGTGATAGCCAGAAAAAATTGTGGCCAGTGAGTTACCCTTTTTGTTAGGGGATAAATTATTAATAATAAGAAAGATATAAAGCCAATTTTTATTGATAAAAAGTTTAGACTCAAAAGAATACATAGTCCTATTAGAGATAAGGCAATAAATATGATAATTGCATCATGAAGTGGCAAAGACTTATTTGCTAGAGGTCTGAATCTGGTTCTTTCAACTTTAATATCTATATCTCGATCAAAAATGTCATTTATAACACAACCAGCTGAACGCATTACAAATGAACCAATAATAAAAATTATAAATAAGAATATATTTTGTTTAATATCTAATATTGAATTACAGGCTGCTATTAATCCCCATAAACAAGGAAACATTAATAATAATGACCCAATGGGCCTATTTAATCTTGTTAGTAAAATGTATGATTTTAATTTATGATTCATATTTAAGAAAACTATAGCCAATATCTAGTTAATAATAACTAAAATAATATGAAACCAAGAAATCGAATATTTTTAGATGAAAAAATATCAACTGGTAAGATTATCATCATAAAAGACAAACAGGCGCATTATTTAATTAATGTGCTTAGATGCAAGATAAATGAAAAAATTTTAATTTTTAATGAGGGTGAGTGGCTTGCAGAAATTGTAGGTATTAGATCTAAAGCCATAGAGTTAAGTGTAGAAAAAAAAACAAAAGACCCTCTAAAGCAGCGGCCAATAAAGCTTTACTTTTCACCTTTAAAAAGAAATCCAAACGAAATTTTAATACAAAAATGTACTGAAATCGGAGTAAATATATTTCAACCTATAGCAATGGAACATACTAATATTTCAAAAGTTAATGTAGATCGAATGAAGTTAATTTCCTCAGAGGCAATTGAGCAGTCAGAACAATTAACAATTCCCACTATTAATCAAACAATAGCTTTTAAAGAATTTCTTAAACAAATAAAAAATGATGAGTTAATTATAGCGTGCACTGTTCAATGTAAGAATGTATCGATTAGGCAAATTATAAAAGATAATTTCAATAAAGATATCTCTATATTAATTGGTCCAGAGGGAGACTTCTCTAAAGTAGAATTAGACAATATAAAATCTCATAAGAATATTGTTGAAGCTTCTTTGGGAGAGAATATATTAAAAGGTGAGACAGCTGCAATAGTTGCATCTGCTCTAGTAATGGATAGTTTATCTCAATGTTAAAAAAAATAGATTTAGTTAAATATTTTTCAGATGGTATTAAATTAAAGGGATCTGAAAAGATAGGAACAGAGCACGAAAAATTTATTTATAATAAAAACGATCTATCATTAATTCCTTTTAGTGGAGATAAAAGTATTTCTACTGTCATAAGAAAATTTGTAGAAGATGGATGGACCGCTGTAAAAGAGGAGGGTCAGATTGTAGGCGCAACCAAAAATGGTGCAAGCATAACGCTAGAACCAGGTGGACAATTTGAACTTTCTGGCGCCCCTTTAAATAATCTTCATGAGACTTGTCGTGAAATAAATGACCATCTTAGTTTTACTAAGTCAATCGAAAAGGAGCTAGATATTGGATTTTTAGGAATAGGTTTTATTCCGCTTGGAAGTTTTGATGATATACCAAAAGTTCCTAAAAAAAGATACCAGCAAATTATGACACCATACATGAGAAAGGTTGGTGGTCTCGGTCTTGAAATGATGTATCAAACTTGCACTGTACAAGCAAATTTTGACTTTTTATCTGAAAAAGATATGTCAAAAAAAGTCAATGTTTCTGCTGCATTGCAACCATTAGCTACTGCTTTATTTGCAAATTCACCCTTTAAGAATGGACAACCTAATGGATACTTATCTTATCGAAGTGTTATTTGGGATGACACAGATAAAGATCGAACTGGAATTTTGCCAAGTATGTTAGATAAAAGCTTTAGCTTTGAAGAGTATACAGATTATCTTCTGGATGTGCCTGTATATTTTATTGTAAGAAATAAAGAATACATCGACTCTACAGATTTTACTTTTAGAGATTTAATGGATGGAAAAAATAAAAACATTAAGCCTGATGAAATTACGATCGATGATTGGGAAACACATGTATCTACAATTTTTACTGAGGTAAGATTAAAAACATATATTGAAATGCGTGGAGCAGACGCTGGTAGCTACAAATCTCTTTGTGCCTTACCAGCTTTATGGACTGGATTATTATATGACAATGAAACATTAGATGCTGCAAATGATATTATAAAAAGTTGGCACTTAAATGAAATTTTAAATTTTAAAATTGAAAGTTCTAAAACTGGTTTAGATGCATTAATTCAAAATAAAAGCGGCTGGAGAATTACCGAAGAAGTTCTCGAGATAGCAACTCATGGACTAAAAAAAAGAAAAGAATTTAATCTCAGTGGTGAAGATGAAACTTTATTTTTAGGGTATTTATTTAATATTTTAAATACTAAACAGGTAACAGCTTCCAAGATATTAAATAGTTTTAATGATGATTGGGGTAAGGATTTTAAAAAACTTTATGAAGAGTTGTCTTTTTAGTTAACTTGAAGCAGTTCCACCTACAGTTAGATTATTTACAAGCATAGTTGGTTGCCCAACACCCACCGGCACACTTTGGCCAGCTTTGCCACAAGTACCAATACCAGTATCCATTGCACTATCATTTCCAACCATTGAAACTCTTTTTAAAACATCTGGACCATTGCCAATAAGAGTTGCACCCTTTATTGGTTGCTCAACTTTACCATCAACAATTTTGTATGCCTCGGTACATGAAAATGTAAATTTTCCACTAGTAATATCTACTTGGCCACCACTGAAATCAACAGCATAAACGCCATTTTTAACAGTTTTAATAATTTCTTCTGGAGTTTTATTTCCTGACATCATGTAAGTATTTGTCATTCTTGGCATTGGTGCATGAGCATAGCTCTCACGCCTTCCATTGCCTGTAGGACTAACTCCCATTAATTTTGAATTATGTCTATCTTGCATGTAACCAGTTAGAATTCCATTTTCAATTAGAGTAGTACAATTTGTTGGAGTTCCTTCATCGTCTATACTTATTGATCCACGTCTAGAATCAATAGTTCCATCATCAACAATTGTTACTGAATCGTGGGCAATTTTTTCACCCATTAAGCTTGAAAAAGCCGAAGTTTTTTTTCTATTAAAATCACCTTCTAAGCCATGACCTATCGCTTCATGGAGAAGAATACCTGGAAAGCCTGGACCTAGGACTACATCCATTTCACCAACTGGAGAATCTACTGATTGAAGATTAATTTCTGCTTGAGCTAAAGCCCCATCTACTTGTTTTTGCCAATAATCTTCTTCTAAAAACTTTTGATAATCTACTCTACCTCCAACACCCATTCTGCCTGTTTCTTGTCTTCCATTTTTTTCTAAAACTACAGAAATACCAAGTCGTACAAGTGGTCTTATATCTTCAACATAAACTCCATCAGGCCTATATATTCTTACGACCTGCCATTCACCGCTAAGAGATGAAGATACTTGTTTAACTAATGGGTTTCTTGCTCTTGCATATTTATCAATTTCCTCAAGAGTTTTAATTTTATTTTCAAAATCCACAGAATTAACTGGATTTAAATCTGTATAAAGCTTTTTATTAGTTCGAGTGAAATTTGAATTAAAACTTCCATTGTTATTTTTAGTAATAAAGCTAACAGTATCGCTGGCTTTTTTTAATGACTTAGTGTCTATATCAGATGAATGTGCGTAGCCTGTCGCTTCACCTGCAATTGCCCGTAAGCCAAACCCTTTTGATACGTCAAATGATGCACTTTTTAATTTTTGATCATCAAAAACAAAACTCTCACTTTCACAATATTCAAGAAATAACTCTCCATCATCTGCTTTATGAAGAGAATCGTTAACGATGTTATTAACAGAGCCAGATGTTAAATCACTATCATTAAAGAAAAGATCCTCAGTATTTATATTTTTATTCTTATTATCTGTACTCACATTATTTATATAGTTTAAAATTTAGCCAAATTTGATTAAAAATTGCGTCATTCTGTCGCAAAAAATTGCTTATTAAATTTATTCTTTGTGACATTAAAATTGCTATTGCAATTGGTTAAAATAGCTATATTTACCTAGTAAATCAAGATTAGATTATGAAATTATTTTTTAAAATTTTAATATTGTTGTTTGTTAGCTCAAATTTTTTATTTGCAGAAAATTTGCCAGTTGATTGGCAGTATGGATTCCAGGAACCAGCTACTGACCTAATGGCGGATGTAATTAACTTTCATACATATATTTTGTTGCCAATAATAACTGCCATTTCCGTTTTTGTGCTTGGACTTCTTCTTTATATTTACTATAGATTTAATAGCGTCAGAAACCCTGTAGCATCGACAACAACTCACAATACGTTAATTGAAATACTGTGGACAGTTATTCCAGTTGTTTTATTGATAATTATTGCAATTCCATCGTTTAGAATTCTGTATGTTTCAGAAACAATTCCAGATTCAGATATTACAATAAAAGCTACTGGTCACCAGTGGTACTGGACCTATGAATATCCAGATTATGGAGATTTTGCAATCGATGCAAATATGCTAGATGATAGTGAATTATCAGACCCCAAATTGAGATTGTTAGAGACAGATACTCAAATTGTTGTTCCAGTTAATAAAGTTGTTAAACTATTAATTACTTCAGATGATGTTTTACATTCTTGGACGATTCCAGCGTTCGCAGTAAAGATGGATGCTGTACCAGGTAGAATAAATGATACTTGGTTCAAAGTTAACAATGAAGGTATTTACTATGGGCAATGTTCTGAACTATGTGGACCTAGACATGCTTTTATGCCAATAAATGTTAAAGTAGTATCACAAGAAGAATTTGATGAATGGATAAATTTTGCCAGGGAAGAGTACGCTTCAGTTGAAACGTCTCAAATTAAATTGGCTGCTAAATAATTGAGGAGAAAATAATGGTAGATATAACACCCGATACTATAGACCACGCACATGATCATCATCCAACTGGATGGAGAAGATATCTTTATTCTACAAATCATAAAGATATTGGAACGTTATATTTAATTTTTGCAATCGTCGCTGGAGTGATTGGTGGTTTAATGTCTGTCGTGATGCGAATAGAGTTAATGTATCCAGGTGATGGAATATTAGGCGGTGATCATAATCTTTATAATGTGTTAGTTACAAATCACGGTTTAATAATGATTTTCTTTATGGTTATGCCTGCAATGATTGGTGGATTTGGTAACTGGATTGTACCTCTGATGATTGGTGCTCCAGATATGGCTTTTCCAAGAATGAACAATATATCTTTTTGGCTTTTACCTGCTTCTTTTATACTTTTACTCTCTTCATTATTTGTTGAAGGAACTGCTGGTGGACAAGGTGTTGGAGGTGGCTGGACACTTTATCCTCCTTTATCCTCATCTATTGGAGCCCCAGGTCCTGCAGTTGATTTAGCTATTTTCTCACTACACATAGCCGGTGCATCTTCGATCTTAGGTGCCATTAATTTTATTACTACTATATTTAATATGCGTGCTCCTGGAATGACACTTCACAAAATGCCTTTATTTGTTTGGTCTATTTTAGTAACAGCTTTCTTATTATTACTATCTTTGCCAGTATTAGCTGGCGCAATAACTATGCTCTTAACGGACAGAAATTTTGGCACAGCTTTTTTTGCAGCTGAGGCAGGTGGAGACCCAGTACTATTTCAACATTTATTTTGGTTCTTTGGTCATCCTGAGGTTTATATTTTAATATTACCTGGATTTGGAATTATAAGTCATGTTGTATCAACTTTTTCAAAGAAACCGATATTTGGTTATTTGGGAATGGCATATGCAATGGTATCTATTGGCTTTCTTGGCTTCATTGTGTGGGCACATCATATGTACACAGTTGGAATGAGTGCAGATATTAAGGCATACTATGTTTTTGCCACAATGGTTATTGCTGTACCAACTGGAATTAAAATATTTTCATGGATTGCAACTATGTGGGGTGGTTCTGTAGAACTTAAAACTCCAATGTTATGGGCAATGGGCTTCATATTTTTATTTACTGTAGGTGGAGTAACTGGAGTTGTTTTAGCTAATGCTGGAATTGATCATTCATTACATGATACATATTATGTAGTTGCTCACTTTCACTATGTTCTTTCAATGGGTGCTGTATTTGCAATATTTGCAGCTTTTTATTATTGGTTTGGTAAAATGTTTGGAAAAAATTATTCAGAGTGGCTTGGAAAACTTCACTTCTGGCTAACTTTTATTGGAGTTAATATTGTATTCTTCCCACAGCATTTTTTAGGCCTTGCTGGTATGCCAAGAAGATATGCTGATTACCCAGATGCTTTTGCTGGTTGGAATTATGTTTCTTCAATTGGATCTTATCTTTCTTCTGTTGGACTTTTAGTATTTTTTGTTATGTTAATTCATGCTTTTATGAAGAACGAACAATGTGCAGATAATCCTTGGGGTGAAGGTGCGGATACATTGGAATGGACATTGTCTTCTCCACCACCATTTCACCAGTTTGAAGAATTACCTGTTATCAAGTAATATAGGAGACAATTTTGTCACATATAACAGCCCTAAAGCAAGGTGAAGACAAGCAGTCTATGAATGGTTTTGTCTATACACTTAAGGCTTACTTTTCTCTTCTTAAGCCAAGAGTGATGTCACTCTCTATATTTACCAGTTTTGTTGCAATGGTGATAGCTCCAGGTGAAGTGTCTTTAATTTCTAGCGCCTTAATTATTTTTGCAATTTCAATTGGGTCAGGTGCTTCAGGGGCGTTAAATATGTGGTATGAAAGAGATACTGATAAACTTATGACTAGAACAATGGACCGAGCAATTCCAGCTGGAATTATTGCACCCAATTATGCATTAATGTTTGGCACGGTATTATCAATCATATCTATTGCTATTTTATATTATGCTTCAAATTTGTTAGCTGCATCACTATTAGCTTTAACAATTGTTTACTATGTTCTTGTTTATACAGTTTGGCTAAAAAGAAGAACTCCTCAAAATATTGTAATAGGCGGGGCAGCGGGTGCTTTCCCACCATTGATTGGGTGGTCAGCAATAGCTGGAACTCTTTCTTATGAACCTTTAATAATATTTACTATTATTTTTTTATGGACTCCTCCACATTTTTGGGCGCTAGCACTTTATCGTTCCGGAGAATATAAAAAAGCTGGAATTCCAATGATGCCAGTTATTGTTGGTCCTGAAAGAACGTTAAATATGATTGTTGCTTATAGTGTTATCTTATTTCCAGTAACGATTAGCCTTGGCTTATTTTACTCTTATCTCTATACAATTTCTGCAACTGTCTTAAGTGTCATATTTGTCTATCTATCTCTTAAACTAAAAAATACACCTGTTGATGCCAAAGATTTTGAAAAAAAGGCGCAGCAATTTTTTTATTTTACGATCATTTTTTTGTTTAATATATTTGCTATCTTATTAATTGATAGTGTGGTGATGTAAATGGTAGATAAAAAAACAAAAAAGAAAAATATGTATACAGCCTTATTTTTGGCAAGCTTGATGGTTATATTTTTTCTTTATACAATCTATAAGATTTCAAACATGGCTTATCCGTCATGAAATATAGGTTAATAAATTATATTTCTAATAAGAATAACCGTTTAGCTATGAGTCTTTTGACTTTAGTTCTTGCAATGCTTCTATTGGCATATGCTTCAGTACCATTATATAACTTATTCTGCAGAGTCACAGGATTTGGTGGAACACCTATCATCACACAAATTGAAAGTGAGTATGTTTTAAATAAAACTATTGAAGTAAGATTTGATGCCAATGTTTCATCAGATTTAAATTGGGATTTTTATCCTGAAAAGAAAACCTATGATCTTAAAATAGGTGCAGACTATACAGCTAATTATATTGCAAAAAACAACTCTGATACTTCAATTAGTGGCACGGCGTCATTTAATGTAAGTCCTGATGATGCAGGTAAATACTTTAGTAAATTAGAATGTTTTTGTTTTAATGAACAGTCTCTTCAACCCGGGGAACAAAGAGTGATGCCAATCAATTTTTATATTGATCCAGAAATAGTTAATGATAAATTTATAGGTGATTTATCTGAGATAACTTTATCCTATACCTTTTATGAAACATCTGATAACAAGAATTTATGAGTTCGAATAACCCTAAAGGACATGATTACCATTTAGTAGACCCAAGCCCATGGCCGCTGTTAGCATCTATAGGTGCTTTAATACTATGTTTTGGTGCAGTAATATACTTTAGAACTGACAATCCATGGACTATGATTATAGGACTGCTTGCTGTGATGTATGTTGCATTTATGTGGTTCAGAGACATCATAATAGAAGGTGAAAAAGATGGTCACCATACAATGGTCGTTCAGCTAGGTTTGCGATATGGTATGACACTTTTTATCGCTTCTGAAGTAATGTTTTTTGTTGCTTGGTTTTGGGCTTATTTTAATGCAAGTTTATATCCAACTGAACAAATTGGTTCTACTTGGCCACCATTAGAAATTGAGTTATTAGATCCATGGCATATACCATTAATTAATACTTTAATTTTACTTCTATCTGGTACGTCAGTTACTTGGGCACATCATGCACTTCAAGAGGGACACAGGAAAGAAGTTATTCAAGGGTTAGTTATTACGGTAATCTTAGGAGTAATATTCTCTGGATTTCAAGCATATGAATATATGCATGCACACTTTGATTTTGCTGGACACATTTACGGAGCAACCTTTTTTATGGCAACAGGGTTCCATGGATTTCATGTAATAATTGGCACTATATTTCTTGCGGTGTGCTTAGGCAGAGCTATGGCTGGACATTTTAAACCTGATCATCACTTTGGATTTGAAGCTGCAGCTTGGTATTGGCATTTTGTTGATGTTGTTTGGCTATTTTTATTTGCTGCAATATATGTATGGGGCTCATATTAAAGAGTTAATCTTTGATAAAAAACATAACATTTCATTCTTTATTTTTAATTGCATTAGTATCTTTGGTGTATTTAGGTTCTTGGCAACTACACAGATTAGAATGGAAAACAGAACTTCTAAATTCAATTAAAGATGGACAGACAGAGGACTATATTGAGTATCCATTTGATATAAAGAACAATGACTTTTCTTATAAAAAATCATCTTTGTCAGGAAAAATAGATCAGTCTAAAGAACTGCATTTTTTTAATATCAATTCATATGGTCAGTCAGGATATAATATTATTGTGCCATTACTTACCGAAGGTAGGACGGTGTATGTTGATTTAGGATGGACAAATTTTACAGATATTAACTCCAAACAATTTATGTTTAGGTCTTTAACAGGCGAACTTGATATTAAAGGAATACTTATATATTCAAAAGAACGACGATTGTTCTCCCCTCAACCAGATACTATTAAAAATAGCTGGTATTTAATGAATATTGAAGAAATGGATCAGTTCACAAAATTGAACAGTGAAAAGTATATCTTTAGAGTTGTTGAGCAAGAATATTACTCAGATTTATTAAATGAGTTTACAGCTATAAATATTCCAAATAATCACTTACAATATGCTATAACGTGGTTTGCTTTAGCAATTTCTATTGCAGCTATGTACATAATTTATATTTATAAAAATATTTTAAAAAGATGAAATATCTAAGTACTAGAGGTGGGGAGAAAGATCTTACATTTAAAAATATTTTATTTTCAGGCCTAGCTTCAGATGGGGGCCTATATGTTCCTGATGTGTGGCCACAAATTGATTATAATGCTCTAAAAAAGATTAATAATTATTCTGAATTAGCACTAGAAATTATATATCCATTTATTGGAGAAGATATTAACAAAACAGAGCTCAAGGACTTAATAGATAATGCTTATTCTAAATTTAGTAAAAATAATATAATTTCATTCAAAAATCTTAAGCAGAAAGAATATATAGTAGAGTTATTCAATGGTCCTACGCTAGCATTTAAAGATTTTGCAATGCAACTTATAATACCTATTTTTGATCATTACTTGTTGCAAGAAAATAAAAAATTAAATTTAATAGTAGCTACTTCAGGTGATACTGGATCAGCAGCAATTAATGCAGTACATCAAAGTGAGAAAATTAATGTCTTTTGTTTATTTCCAAAAGGAAGAATTTCTAGTTTTCAAAAAAAACAGATGACTACTGTACATGGCGAAAATATTTTTCCAATTGAGGTAGATGGAACATTTGATGATTGTCAAAATATTGTAAAATCAATTCTTGTTGATAGAGAGTTTTCTGAAGAATTTTCTATTGCAGCAGTAAATTCAATAAACTGGTCTAGAGTAATGTTTCAAATTGTTTATTATTTTTATACTTTAATTGAGAATAATATTTCAGAAAATGAAGCAATAAATTTTTCTGTTCCAACTGGCAATTTTGGAGATATTTATGCCGGCTATGTTGGCATAAAAATGGGTTTACCAGCGAATAAATTAATTATTGCAACTAATGAAAATGATATTTTAGACCGTTTTATAAATTCTGGTAATTATTCAATAGAAAATGTTACTAGAACAACCAGTCCAAGCATGGACATTGCCAT
Organism: Candidatus Pelagibacterales bacterium; assembly: GCA_016777745.1. The sequence continues at coordinate 5,762 of JADHQX010000002.1, read as the reverse complement.
AGCTAGTAATTTTGAGCGCCTTTTGTTCGATCTTTATGATAAATCATCTTCATTAACATCAAAAAAAATGAATGAATTAAAAAACAATAAATCATTTAGTGTAAATAGCGAACAATCTGATTTGGTAAAAAAAATATTCTCATCAAAAAAAATAAATCAAAATGAAGTTAATGATTTAATTAAAGAAACTTATAATGAATTTAATTATATAATTGATCCACATACAGCTATTGGACTTGGAGCTTCTAGGTCGCTTAATCAGATAGGTGATAATAACTTTATTTTAGGAACAGCTCATCCAATCAAATTTTCTGATACAGTTGAAAAAGCAATAGGACAACCAATGCAATCTAGCGAAGAGTTTAATAAAGTTTTTGATAATGAAGAAAAATTTTATAGCTTTAAAAACTCAACTGATGAAGTAAGAAATATTATTAAGGATAATTATTCTAAATAATAAAAATGTCTTTTCTAAATGCATACAGTCTTAAAAAAAATCTATTTGAAATTACAGGTCAAAAAGTAATACTACGTCCACCACAATATAGTGACTGGAAAGCTTGGGCAGATGAAAGAAAGAAAAATAAATTGTATTTGCAGCCTTGGGAACCTTTGTGGTCTATCAATGAATTAGAAAGAAGTTCATTTGTAAAAAGAGTCAGAATGTTTGAAAGACTTTCGCATAATGATCAAGCTTACTCTTTTCTAATATTTACATCTGATAATGAAGACTTTATTGGAGAAGTTAATATCAGTAATGTTCAAAGAGGCATAATTCAATCTTGCACAATTGGCTATTGGATTGCAAAAGATTGTGAAGGCAAAGGTATGATGAGCGAGTCATTAGAGCTAGTTAAAGAATTTATTTTTAATGAGCTAAAGTTGCACCGCATTGAAGCAGCTTGTTTACCTCATAATATGCCGTCGATAAAAGTACTTTTAAAAAACGGGTTTATTAAAGAAGGTACAGCACGTAAATTATTGAAAATAAACGATAAATGGCAAGATCACACTGTACTTTCTTTTATACATGATGATTTTAAAAAATTAAAATAATTCAATTTCTCCATCACCATCATCAACAAAAAAGTCTTCTAGTGGTTTTGCATCAGGCGTTGCAAGATACTCGTCTAAATTAGTCTTTCCAGAAGCTATTATTGTACTGTCATCTACACACATATTTCCTGTAAATTTCTTAGAGTCTTGAGTTAGAATTATATAAGCAGCATCTCCCATAATTTCTGGTTTACGGCACTGACTTAATCCTTTATCGGCCAGTGTAGCTCCAAGAATATTTCTTACAGCAGATGTATCAATCATAGTTCGTGGCCATAACGAATTAACTGCAATACTATGTGTTTTTAGTTCTTCTGACATCCCTAATGTACACATGCTCATACCATATTTTGCCATTGTATACGCAACATGTGGCTTAAACCATTTTGATGCCATATTAAGTGGAGGGCCTAAATTAAGTATGTGAGGATTTTCAGATTTCTTGAGGTGAGGAATACAAGTTTTTGAAACCATGAAAGTTCCTCTTGTATTAATATTGTGCATTAAATCATATCTTTTCATTTCTGTGTGTAGAGTGGAAGATAAATTAATTGCACTAGCGTTGTTAACGCAAATATCTATACCACCAAATGTTTTTACAGTTTGTTCAACAGCTGCATTTACTTGATCTTCAAATCTTATGTCAGTTTTAATACCAATAGCATCACCACCAGCTTCTTTTAATTCTTCAGCGGCAGTATGTATAGTACCTGGTAGTGTAGGGTGAGGCATATCTGTTTTTGCAGCAATTACTATATTAGCTCCATCTTTTGCAGCTCTTCTAGCAATCTCAAAACCAATTCCACGAGTTGCTCCAGTAATAAATAATGTTTTTCCAGATAAATTTTTCATATTATTTTCCTTTAATTTAAGTTTGATTTTAGTGATTATGCATTTCCACCAGATGTTGCTAAATAAGTTACATTAATTCCTAAATTAGCCATACTTTTATTCCATTTTTTACTTGATTCACAATCAAATATAAAATCTTTTGATGCATTAGCCACAAGCCACTCGTTATCAGCTATTTCTTGTTCTAGCTGTCCTGCTTCCCAGCCAGCATAGCCAAATAAAACCATTTTATTATCAGGTATTTCCTGATCCCCTATATTTTCTAAAACATTAGTACTAGTTGAAAGCTTTATATCAGATGTAATTGATTGAGTAGTCTCTTCAGTATAGTCATTCGAATGTAGAACAAAGCCTCTAGTTATATCTACTGGACCACCTAAAAATATGTCTAGATTATAATCATTATCTTTTATTTTTCTTAAACCCAAGTCTTCCGAAAGTTCATTTAAGTTTATTTTCTTGAGTGGCTTATTAAGAATTAAACCAAAAGCCCCATTTGCATCATGATTGTATATAAAAATAACAGCATTTTTAAATCTATTATCTGGCATGTGAGGCATTGCAATTAATAACTTGCCTGTTATATATGTTTGCAGGATACTATTCATAACGCTATTTAATATAAGGTAATTTTTTATTAATTACCCAGAAAGAAAAAAATATGACAATAAAAGTTGGTGATAAGATAATTAGTGAACCATTGATGATTCCTTCAAAAGAAAAAGGAGTAGATTCATTAAATTTAGAAGAATTTTCAAAAGGAAAAAAAATAGTTGTATTTGCTGTTCCTGCAGCATTTAGCCCAACTTGTTCAAAAAGTCATTTACCGGGCTATATTAAAAGTTACGAATTACTCAGAGAAAAAGGTATTGATGCTATAATTTGTATATCTGTAAATGATATCTTTGTAATGAAAGCCTGGGCAAGAGATCAAAACTCGAATGAAAAGGTAATTCTAGCTGCAGATGGTAGTGCAAAATTTACTAAAGGAGTCGGCATGGACATTGATTTAGATACATTTGGTCAAGGGATTAGATCTAAAAGATACTCAATGCTAATTGAAGATTCAGTAGTCAAAAGCATCAATATTGAAGGTAAACCTGGACAGGCAGAGGATAGCGGTGCTGAAAAAATGCTTAAAATTATTGGATAATTAAATTGCTGAGGTGGCTAGATAGTCAGCTCTTTCATTTCCATAGTTTCCGTCATGACCTTTTACCCATACCCAACTTATTTTATGAAAATTAATTAAGTTGTCTAACTCAATCCATAAATCTTGATTTTTAACTGCTTTTTTTTGCGCTGTTTTCCATCCATTTTTTTTCCAGTTTTCAATCCATTTGCTTGATCCATCCATAACATATTTTGAATCAGTATGGAGCTTTAGGTTAGTCTTTGATGTGAAATGTTTCAATGCCTCTATTACAGCTTTAAGCTCCATTCGGTTATTAGTAGTATTGTCTTCGCTACCTGAAATTTCTTTTATTTCTCCATTATTATCAATATAAACTCCCCAACCTCCGGGACCTGGATTACCAGAACAAGCTCCATCAGTGTATATATTGATTAGATTGCTAGAGTCCATATTCACTTACATTCTTAACAGATTGATGAAATCGAAGTTTATCATAGTACTCCAATGGATCCTTTGTAGTTACTAGATCATTTTCATTACGATGAATTTCATCATATAACCTTGTTAATAAAAATCTTAGAGCTGCAGCCCTACATAATATAGGAAGAGAAATAAGTTCGCTTGTACCGATTTCTCTAACTGAATTGTACTGTCTTAAAAATGATTTAGCTTTTGAAATATTAAACTGATTATCTCTTTCAAAGCACCAAGCGTTAATGCATATAGCTAATTCATAAGCATAATAATCATTACATGCAAAATAAAAATCAATAATCCCTGACAGTTTGTCATCAATAAAAAAAACATTATCAGGAAAAAGATCAGCATGAATAATTCCCGAAGGTAGGTCTAAAGTCATACTTTTATTTAAATAATCATACTCATGATTTATTACTTTCAGTAGATCTTCATATTTATTTCCATTTAGATCTTTAATGGAGCTAACTAAATTTTTTAGGTCTTTTATACCAAGAGCATTTTCTCTAGTGATATTTAATTCATTTGATGATAAGTGAAATTTAGCTAAGTTATATCCTAATTCACTACAATGTTTGGGCGCTATATTTCTAATAGATTTTCCCTCAAGAAATGAGGTTATTACAGCCGGTTTATTTTTAATTAAATTATATAAGTTATTTGCTTTATCCTCTAAAACTTGTGGACATTTAATCTTGCTGTTATTTAAATGATTCATTAGCTTAAAAAAATATGGCAAATCATTTTCGTTTGTCCTCTTTTCAAAAATAGTAAGAATATATTTTTCCTTAACACCCTCTAAAAGATAATTAGAGTTTTCAACACCTTCTTTAATACCTGTAAATTTAATAATTTCTTCAATATTATATTTATCTAAAAAGGTATTTAGTTCGTTATCCGATATATCTGTATAAACTGCCATTATACACTTATAGCTTATGTTTAATTGAGTTGGAATGAAGTTTTATTAAATCTAAATTTATTAGATTTTTAATTTATCTAGGTCTTTAAGGCTGTCAGTAAAGATTTGATCAGATTTTTTAGAAGAAATCTTTTCAGATACAAGCTTTTCAGCTGAATCAATGGATTTCTCAATAATACTTTTACGTATTCTAGACATTGCTTGTATTTCAGCCTGATTAATTTTTTCAACTGATTGAGCTTCTTGACGCTTAATTATTTCTTCGCTTTTAGAAAGAGCTGATTGTTCATAATTTTTAGCTCTTTCTTTTGCATTTGCTATAATAATTTCAGCCTCTTTCTCTGCATCTTCTTTTTTTCTCTCATATTCTGCAAGCAACGCGTTAGCTTCTTCTTTAAGCTCTATGGCATCACTGAGTTCTTTTTTAACTCTTTCAATTTGCTCATCTAGTAATTTTCCAATCATTGATGGAGCTTTTAAATATATAGCTATTGCAACAAATATTATAAATGCAACTAGTGTCCATGATGCTGGTTGTGAAAAAAATTCCATATCCCTAATTTAAATACTTTCTAGCTTCTTCTTCGACAACTTTTTCATCAATAAATTTTTCAACTATTGATTGAATTGTCTCAATAGTTTTAGCTTCTATTTCTTCTACCGCATCGTTTTCTTTTTTAACTAGAGCTGATTGAGATTCATCAATTAAGCTTCTTATTTTTTCATCAGTTTCTTTTTTAGATAACTCAATTTTTTTATCTATATCTGTTTTACTATCAGTGTAGATTGATGCTGCTTCTAAATTACTATTTGTAATTTTAGCTTCATACTCTTCTAGAATAGATTTAGCTTCAGTTTTAAGCTGCTCAGCATCATTTAGATCCATTGAAACTTTATCTTTTCGCTCTTCTACTGTTGTTCTTAGTTGTGGTATAGCAATTTTCCACATGAATACATAGAGAGCCCCAAAAGTTATAATTAGCCAAAATATCTGAGATGGATAGCTACCAATATCCATTTGAGGTAATCCACCACCTTGACTAGCTGCAAATGAATTTGCAGACCATAAGGTCAAGATGGTGCTAATTAAAACTTTAATGTAATTCATAATTATTTATCTATTTGCTTAGTTTTAACCAAACAAGATTAGAAACGCTATTACTAGTGCAAATAATGCAATTGCCTCAACTAAAGCAAATCCAAGTAGTACTTGGCCAAATGCTTGCTGTTGAACAGATGGGTTTCTAAAGATACCTGCTATATATGCTCCAAATACAGTTCCTAGTCCAATACCAGGTCCTGCCACTCCAATTGTTGCTA